>JBDGYO010000130.1:0-6956 GCA_039584015.1 Gemmatimonadota bacterium
ACTTCCGCTTGTCCCACTTCTCCTGGATCGGTCCGGAAGGAACTTTCGGATCGAGCTCCATAGCCCCCTCCACCTATGACAGCGCGCCGGTCAGGACCCCGACCGGAGCGGAGATGAATCCGAGGAACACGACGACCGCGATCAGTGCTGCGAGCGGCCGCCGGTAGCGATTGTAGCGCGGGTGGTTGAGCCCCAGCGTCTGGAAGCTGCTCCACACACCGTGATAGAGGTGCAAGCTCAGCACGAACATCACGACGATGTACACCGCGGCGACCCACTGCATCTGGAACCCAATCAGCAGGTTGTTGTACGCCGCTCCCGGCGTGAAGTCGGGATGCAGATGACCCGTCGTGAAGTGCAATAGGTGCGCCACGACAAACAGGAAGAGCACGATCCCTCCCCACCGCATGGTACGCGAGGCGAACGTGGACTCCTCCGGCTTGAGGCCTTTGGTGTACTGGACCGGCCGTGCCACCGAGCTGGTCCGCCAGGTTTGCAGGGCGGCGATCGCATGGATCGCGAGACATGCCAGCAGGAAGATCCGGAAAAACCACAGCAGTGAGCCGTACGGGAACACGGGCTCACCGACTTCACGCAGGAAGTGGGCGTATTCGTCGAAGTGCTCGGGCCCCATGAAGGCCTTCAGGTTCCCGATCATGTGGGCAATGACGAAGAGCGCAAAAACAACGCCCGTCACGGCCATGAGGATCTTCTTGCCGACAGACGAGCGATAGAGGTTCAAGACCCGACGCATCGTCTCTCCGTGTGTAGGCGAGGGCGTGATGAGTGGACGGATGATACCAAGCGAGTCACGGCACGGGCAAGTTGACCGAGTGATTCACTCGCCGAACGCGCGTTCACCTGGCCCCGCCCAGCTCCCGCTCCACCGCGTTGACCAGACGCTCGACCGCCGCCTGCGAGTAGCGGAAGTACAACTCGGGCTCCACCAGCTCGAGCTCCATTACCATCGGATTGCCGTGCTCGTCCGCGACGAGGTCCACGCGGGCGTAGAGCAGCGGCTCGCGCACGCGCGCGAGGGCTCGCTCCGCCAGCTCGAACTGCGCGGGCTGCGGCCGGGTGGGACGCACGCTGCCGCCGTAGTCGTGGTGCACCAGGAACTCGCCGCCGGCCGCCTGCTTCTTGACGGCGTGCGTGAACTCGCCGTCGATGAACACGAGGGAAGTCTCGCCGCCCACCGCCGCCGGCACCCACGGCTGCACCAGCATGTCCTCGTGCGGCAGCAGCCGGCCGAGATGGGCTTGGCCTCGGTCCACCTCACCCGCCCCGACCCGAACCGCATGCCGTCCCGTCTGCGCGACCGCCGCCTTGATGACCACATCCTCCCAGCCGTGCTCGAGCAGCAGCTCTTCCAAGCCCACATCGGAGCCCGCCGAGAGGAGCAGCGTGGGCACCGTAGCCACATCATGAGCGGCGAGATCGCTCAGGTACCGCTTGTGGGTGTTCCACCGGACGACCGGCACAGGGTTCCACAGGCGGGTCGCCCGACCCACTCGTTCCGTCCACACCAGGTACTGGTCGCGGCGGTACGAATAGTCCCAGGTGGAGCGGATGAGGCAGAGACCGCACTCCTCCCACGGCGCGTGCGGATCCTCCCACACGGCAGGGGCCGCCACGTGGCCGCGCCGGGTCAGCGCCTCGAGCACGTAGCGGTCGTCCACGTAAAGGCCAGGCATGGCGGCACAGGTGGCGAGCAGGACGTCCATGGCTCCACCAAGATATCTTTGTGCACGTCGATCGTCCCCAACCGGAGACCGAGATGCACTCCCTCCTCATCGTAGCGACGCTCCTAACCGGCATCACCGATGCCGACACGACCTATCTCTACAAGGCGCTCTTCGTGCGCGCCGCTCCCGGCGAGCTCCTCTCCGTAATGGAGCTCTACGAGGATCGGATGCCCGTCTTCGCAGCAGGCGCCTCACAGCCGTTCGTGCTGCGGCACCGGCAGGGCGACCACTGGGATCTGATGTACCTCTTCCCAATCGAGAGCTTCGCGCACTACTGGTCCGAGGAGCAGGCCGAGCGACGTGCGGTGGCGGCCGCCGACTCACCCCTCTCGGACGCCGAGTTCGAGCATCGCGTGCTGCAGCGGGTCTCGTGGCGGGAAGAGTTGTTCGTCAAGGGTCCGCAGCTCGAGACCGTGCGCGCCGCGCTGCAGGGAGGGACGCTGTTCCACCTCGAGGTCTTCCTGGCGCTCCCCGGGAAGCGAGCGGCACTGTTGCGTGAGCGCGAAATGGAGAACGCCTACCTGGCTGCCGTGGACCGACCCACGAACCTCATCTTCACGCGCGCCGCCGGGGCGGCCTGGGACGCCTTCACCATTGGGGTGTACCGCGATCTCGCCCACTATGCGGAGGGAGATGCCGTTCCACCCGACCAGGCCGATGCCGCCGCACGGGCCGCCGGCTTCGAGGCCTCGAGCCAGATTGGTACGTACCTGCGGACGCTGATGAGCTCACACCACGACACGCTCGGGCGGATCGTGCGGTAGGTACACGGCCGGGAAGCGGGAAGAGGGAACGGGGAAGGGTACGACCGGCAGGCCTAGCGAGCGCTTCCCCAGCTCCCGCAATTACAGAGTGTCGTAGCCTGCACCCTTCCCTGTTCCCCGTCTGTAGTCCCTAGCGGCTCCCATCCCAGCTCCGCCGCGGCTCGCGGCACTGCGGCCACGTCATCTGCTCACCGGTGCGCTCGCTGATCGGAAGCACGCGCCGGTCGCGCGGCATCTTGTCCGGTTCCTCTGCCGCGAGGTAGGCCAGCATCGCAAACAACGTTGCGTTGTTCTTGAGGTCGTCCATCACGACCTTGTCGAACGAATCGCGATTGGTGTGCCAGGTGTACGGCCAGTAGCTCCAGCTGTGCGCGAACAGGAAGAACGACGGCGCGCCGTAGCACAGGAACGAGGCATAGTCGCTGCCGCCCCCGCCCGGCCGGCCCGGTACCTGGAGGTCGATGTGCTGCGCGATCTCGCTGGGCACCTGCGTGATCCACCGCGCGAAGTACTCACCGGCCCGCGTGAGTCCCTGCGTCGAGATCCGCGTGATACGCCCGGTACCATTGTCCTGGTTGAACAGCGCCTGGAGGCCCTCCACCACCTCGGGGTGGTCGGCCGCGTAGGCTCGTGAGCCGTTCAACCCCTGCTCCTCACCGCCCCACAGACCCGCGACGATCGTGCGCTTGGGGTTGGGGTACGCCACCTGGAGGATGCGCATCGCCTCCAGCACGGTGATGGTGCCGGTGCCGTTGTCCGTGGCGCCCGACGCCCCGTCCCACGAATCCAGATGGGCCGAGAGCACGATGTACTCGTCCGGCTTCTCGCTCCCCCGGATCTCGGCGATCGTGTTGAACACGGGGACCTCACCCTGGAACGTCGCTTGCGCCTCGACCTCGAGCACGGGAGCTTGCCCGTGAGCCGCCAGCCGGTACAGCAGGCCGTAGTCCTCGCAGCTCAGGCTCAACGAGGGCGCCTGCTCCGTACGGGCCGAGAAGATGCGGTGGACACCCCAGCCTCCGGGCCAGCTCGACGACAACACGCCGACGGCCCCCGCACTCTCCAGCGCGGCCGGAAGGGTGCGGCTCGTGAATCCGGCGGTCTCAATGCGTGCGTTCCACGCTTCCGTCGCCGCTGCGCGCTCGGCGCGCATCCGCTCGAGCGACTCCTCGGTGGCGTACTCCCCCCAGTTCGCATCGGTGCGGCAGGTCGGCTGCGGATGGGACACCAGCACGAATTTCCCCGCCGCCCGGGGGAGCCACGCCGCGAACTCTGCGGAGTCCGCTGCCTCGGGCAGGGCGACGACCCCACCGCGCACCTTGCCCTGCGTGCCCGGGCTCCATGCCAGCATCATCCCCTCTAGGCTGCGCACCCGGGGCTCCACGAGATCGATGTGGGTGATCCCGCGGTCCCACCCCCTCCAGGTGCCGTACTGCTCGTTGCGTGCCCCGACCCCGAAGCCCTCGAACATCGACACGAGCCACTCGTTGGCCGCCTTGTGCCCGGGAGACCCGGTCAGGCGCGGCCCCACGGAGTCCATCAGCGCCTGCGCGAGCCGGTACGCCTGCGAGCCCTCCTCCATCCCTTCCTGCCACATCCGCTCGATCACGGGGTCGTCGACCGGGAAGGTCTGCGCCGACGCCCCGGTCGCGAAGACCGCGAGGACCCCGCCCAGAGCGAGCGCCATCCAACGGTGCCGCATCATAATGTTCCTCCGATGTGCTGACGAGAAGTCGCTCGTATCTTTACGAGTCGGGTCGCCGGGCACGGCGGCGGGAGGGGGAGAGCCACCAATGCAGTCGACGACGAGGTGACGAAGAATGACCAGGGAGCCCCCCGCGGACAAGGTTCGGTTGGACCGCTGGCTGTGGGCCGCCCGGTTCTACAAGACCCGCTCGATCGCCGCGGACGCGATCGATGGGGGCAAGGTGCAGGTGAACGGGACGCGCGTGAAGCGGTCCAAACTCATTGAGGCGGGTGACCACCTGCGCATTCGCAAGCCACCGTACGAGTTCGTGGTGGCGGTGCTGGAGCTGTCCGAGCACCGGGGACCGGCCAAGGTGGCGCAGACTCTCTATGAGGAGACACCGGAGAGCGTGCAGGGCCGGGAGACGCTCCGGTCCCAGCTCAAGCATCAGCCCACCGCTTCGTACGAGGGCAAGGGCCGCCCCACCAAGAAGGACCGCCGCCTCATCGACCGGCTCAAGCGAGGGGAATGAGATGCGCGCGATGTTGTTCGAGGGCGTGGGACGACCCCTGCGCGAGGCCACGATCGAGACCCCGAGCCCCGGCCCCGGCCAGGTGCTGTTGGCAGTGCGCGCCTGCGCCGTGTGCCGCACCGACCTCCACGTAGTCGATGGCGATCTCACCGAGCCCAAGCTCCCATTGGTGCTGGGGCACGAGATCGTGGGCGTGGTGTCGGAAGTGGGTGAGGGGGTCGGGCAATTCGCTCCGGGGGATCGGGCGGGCGTTCCCTGGCTGGGATGGACCTGTGGCGCATGCGGCTACTGCGAGACGGGGCGGGAGAATCTGTGCGACCGCGCCCGGTTCACCGGCTACCACCGGGACGGCGGGTACGCCGAGTACGCCGTGGCCGACGCGCGCTACTGCTTCACGATCCCCGACGGGTATCCCGACCTCCAGGCCGCGCCACTGCTGTGCGCCGGCTTCATCGGCTACCGCTCCTACCGCATGACGGGCGACGCGGAACGGCTGGGGATCTACGGATTCGGGGGCGCCGCCCACATCATCACCCAGGTGGCGAGGCACCAGGGGCGGCGGGTATTCGCGTTCACCAAGTCGGGGGATGCCGACGGGCAGACGTTCGCCCGCCAGCTCGGCGCCGAGTGGGCCGGCGGCTCCGACGAGGAACCCCCCGAGCAGCTCGACGCCGCCGTCATCTTCGCGCCGGTGGGCGACCTCGTACCGGTCGCCCTGCGCACAGTGGTGAAGGGCGGCACGGTCGTGTGCGGCGGCATCCACATGTCCGAGATCCCCCCCATCTCCTACGACATACTGTGGGGGGAGCGCGTCGTGCGCTCGGTGGCGAATCTGACCCGGCGGGACGGCGAGGAGTTCTTCGCGATCGTGCCACGGGTTCCGGTGCACACCGAGGTCCAGCCCTACCCGCTGAGCCAGGCGAATCGGGCGCTCGACGACCTACGCGCCGGCAACGTGCGCGGCGCAGCAGTGCTTGTAACGCCGGGAGAGAGCGATACCCATGGCTGACGTGCGCGACGAGCGCCGCGAGGAGCACGAAGAGGAATCCGAGGAATTCGGCGAGCTCGTTCGGTACACTCTGGTGGGCTGGGCCGGGGGGCTCGTGCTCGGAGGTATCCTGGACACCCTCGGATTCCAGCGCAGCGCGGTGGGTCAGTGGCTGGTCCGCACCCTCGCCGGCGAAGGCGAGAGCATCCTGGAGGGCCTCTTCGCCCTGCGCAAACGGCTGGCCGGCCGGGCGGCGAGCATGGCCCAGGCCTATGGGTGGGGCAAGCTCCTCGGGATGACCCTACCCTGGTGGATCGACTGGGGCAGTCGGTTGCTGGGGGTGGACGTGTACGGGGTGTCGGGGTTCTACATCCCCTTCTTCTACGCCATGTCCGACCAGATCGGTGGCAACCTTTCCGGTCTCCTGTACCTGAGGCGCCGCAAGGGCTCCTGGGGGTCGGGGCTGGCCGCCTACTTCCGGCACCCCGTGATGCTCGCCGGGCTCGGCGTGATCGTCGCGGTCCCGGCCGGACTGCTGGCGGCCCGGATGCTCGGGTTCAGCCCCACGACGCAGGTGCTGACGGCCCTGGAGACGATCGTGGCCAACCTCTGCTGGCTCCCCCCGGCGGTCGGCTGGTGGCAGGAGCGCCGGAGGGGTTGAGGCCGGTTGGCGACGTTTTGACAGGAGGTGGACAGTCCGCTACCTTCTTGGCGGCGAAAGCGTAGGTGTAGTGCGGTATACGCGGCAAGACCAGGGAACACTCAAAGGGATCTGGCTCACGCGCTAGACCCCTTTTCTGTTTGGAATTGGTGGCCGGAACGTGTTCGCCTGAGCGTCGAGCGAAGGCGATCGGATGACGGCAGCCCAGCGCGGGGGCGAGGAGCCGCGCGTGACCAGTAGCAAGAGGGTGTAGCAGCGATGCCTAACACTGGCGTAGTCAAGTGGTTCAACGATGGTAAGGGCTATGGTTTCATCACGCCCGACGACGGGGAGAAGGACTGCTTCGTCCACTACTCGGCGATCCAGGGCTCGGGCTTCCGGTCGCTCAAGGAAGGCGAGCGGGTCGAGTTCGAGATGGTCCAGGGTGAGAAGGGACCGGCGGCGGAAAGCGTCGTCAAGCTCAGTGAACAGCCGCAGCAGGCTCAGTGAGTGAAGCGGTATCGTAGGAGCATCGGGGCCGCCCTGCGCGAGCAGGGTGGCCCCGTTCTTTGATCCGCAGCATGGCCAAGAAAGACGCCA
>JBDGYO010000538.1:0-2302 GCA_039584015.1 Gemmatimonadota bacterium
TACTTGTCGTGCTCGCAGGTGACGTTGGGTGAGAACGGGCTCAACTGATCGGCCGGATTCGCCATCTTCGCAAAATAAACATGCTGGTCATGATGGGGCTCGAAACCGTGCGCCTCGTCGTTGGGCGTTCCGCTGTTGTCCGCCATGGTGTCCCAGACCCGTCCGGCGAACATCGGCGGCGCGGAATTTCCGGCGGCGTGCCAGGCGTTCAAAAATACCAGGTTTTCGACCCCGACGAGAACCAGAGACCCGTCCGCCCGGGGCTCGTAAAGCAGGATGGCCGGGTTCATGAAGTCGGTGTGTGTGCTGCCGCCGTCGACGCGCGCGCCGCCCGCCTTCATCTTCAACATTGCCGGGTTGACGTAGTGAATGCCCATGCCCCCCCATTCCGGCGGAAGCCCCTCATGGGCGGCGGAGATGCACTCGCCCGGCGGGGCCGGAACGTATCCTTCGGCCAGGGCGACCTTCACATCGGCGAACCGCTGGCTTGCAATCCGCACTTTTTCGATTTCCGCGGCGACGCCGTGCGCGGCGGCGGATCCCGGCAGGACCAGCATCGTCAGGCCCAGCATCACCAGGCCCATGGCCGCGCCGGTGACGCCAATAACGTAAGCATGTCTGGAACTCATTCTCTCTCCCCTTTTTTTTGGATGGCATTGACGACGGACCGGAAGCCTTCCACTTGAAAACGCCCCCGCTTTAACAAAGCGGGCCTGAAAAAGTCTGGTTGACCGCTGTCGGGCCGTCTGGCTTTAATTCAGTCACGATCCGGCCGCCCGTAATCCCTGGAGTGAACCCCTGGATTGAGACAAAAGAATGAGGG
This sequence comes from Gemmatimonadota bacterium, assembly GCA_039584015.1. GTDB lineage: Bacteria > Gemmatimonadota > Gemmatimonadetes > Gemmatimonadales > GWC2-71-9 > WVYX01. The sequence continues at coordinate 824 of JBDGYO010000538.1, forward strand.
ACAGTTCCTGAAGGAGGAACTGATGCCTGACCAGAGGTCGAGAATATTTTCACGAGAGTTCAAGCTTGAAGCTGTTTCGCGGATAGAGGCGGGCGGGAACGTCTCGGCGCTGGCGCGCGAGTTGGGAGTCCGGCGCAAGCTGCTGTACGAATGGCGGGATGCCTGGCGGGCCGGTGGCGCGGACGCGCTGCGCCCGCCTGGCCGGCCGCGCACGGGCGCGGCGGTGGCCTGGACCAGGGATAGTGGCGCCTCGAAGCCACCCCCGGCGCCGGCCGGTCCGCAAGCCCAACTGGCGGCGGCGCGCCGTCGCATCGCCGAGCTTGAACGCAAGGTCGGCCAGCAGGCGCTGGAAGCGGATTTTTTCAGGCAAGCCTTGCGGCAAGTCGAGACGTTGCGCCGTCCGAGCGATCGGCCTGGCGGAACGGCGTCCACGCCCTCGTCCGGACGTGGTCGCGGCGGCAAGGCGGATTGACGGTGGCGCGGATGTGCGATCTGGCGGGGGTGAGCCGGGCCGGCTATTACCGCCATTGGCGGGCGGCCGAGCCGCGCCGCGAGGAGGCGGAATTGCGCGACGCGATCCAGCGCCTGGCGCTGGCGCACCGCCATTACGGCTACCGGCGGATCGGGGCGCTGTTGCGGCGCGAGGGCTGGTGCGTCAACCACAAGCGGGTCAACCGTTTGATGCGCGAGGACAACCTGCTGTGCCTGCGGCGCAGGGCCTTCATGCCGGCGACCACGGACAGCCGGCACCGCTACCGGATCTGGCCGAACCTCGCCCGCAGGCTGGAGCCGATGGCGGTCAACCAGCTCTGGGTGGCGGACATCACCTATGTCCGGCTGTCGGAGCAATTCGCCTATCTGGCGGTGATCCTCGACGCCTTCAGCCGGCGCGTGGTGGGCTGGTCGATGGAGACCCACCTGCGGGCCGAACTGGCGCTGGCGGCGCTGGAAATGGCGCTGGCCGGGCGCGCGGTGGCGCCCGGCGCCCTCGTCCATCATTCGGACCGGGGCGTGCAGTACGCCTGCGGCGACTACATCGCGCGGCTCGAGGCGCACGGCGTCCTGGCCAGCATGAGCCGCCTCGGCTGCCCCTACGACAACGCCATGGCGGAGAGCTTCATGAAGACCCTGAAGACAGAGGAAGTCGAGGGCCTCGCCTACCGCGATCTCGACCATGCACGAGGCGACATTGGCGGTTTCATCGAGACCGTCTACAATCGCCACCGGCTCCATTCGGCGCTCGACTACCGATCGCCGGAAGAGTTCGAAAAAGATCAACCGGAGCCATGGACCGCCGCGCGGCGGTCCATGGCTCCAGATGCAACCTGTCCCTGATTTAATGTCTCACCAAAGGGGTCCAGTCCAATTGTGATGGGGTGGACGGCCCCGCATGCGGCATCGATGTGCCAGAATGGTGGTTCGTTGAAACGACCAATCGAAGGAGACCGTCCATGAGCAGTATAGCAGTTATCGGGCTGG
>JBDGYO010000131.1:0-8016 GCA_039584015.1 Gemmatimonadota bacterium
GGTCGCAGAAGGTGGTCATCCGGGAGCCGCTGGGCTCGGGCACGATGCGCACGATCTTCGGCATGGTGATCGAGCGCAGCCTTGCCGCCACGGGAGACACGGCGGCCGGCTTCGACTGGCTGCGCCGGCTGGACGCGCAGACGAAGGAGTACGTGTTCAATCCGGCGCTGCTGCACCAGAAGCTCCTGCGGCAGGAAGGGCTCATCACGCTGTGGGATCTTCCTGACATCCTCGTGGAGCAGGACAAGGGATCGCCGTTCGCATACACGCTGCCCCACAGCGGTACGCCCGTCATCGAGGATGCGATCGCCGTGGTGCGCGGCGCCGAGCAGCTCGAGGTGGCACATCGCTTCGTGGAATGGGCCGGATCGGTCGAGGCCCAGCTCCTGGCTGCGCACCAAGCCTTCCGGCTGCCCGCCCGCACCGATCTGGCGCCGGACTCGCTGCCCGCGTGGGCCCGCGACGTGCGGGAACGACTCATCGTGGCCGACATCGACTGGGAGCTCCTGAGCCAGCACGGTGCCGCGTGGATGACCCACTGGGACCGCCACGTGCGCGGTCGCGGGACGGCGGGGAGTCGATGAGCGACGCTTTCCTCCAGCTCAGCCACCTCACCAAGCGATTCGGTACCCACGTGGCGGTGGACGATCTCACGCTGTCGGTCCCGCGGGGAACGGTGCTGGCGTTGCTCGGGCCGAGCGGGAGCGGCAAGACGACCACCCTGCGGCTCCTCGCCGGTTTCGAGCGGCCCGACGGGGGCACCATCACCGTGGACGGGCGTGACGAGACGCGCCAGGCGCCGGCCGAACGGCGCTTCGGGATGGTGTTTCAGCACTACGCGCTCTTCCCCCACCTCACCGTGGGCGAAAACGTCGCGTTCGGGCTCGCGCATGATCCAGCCGTGGACAAGGCGCGGCGCGTGAGCGAGATGCTCGCGCTGGTGGATCTCGAGGGCTTTGCTGAGCGGCAGGTGAGCGCCCTCTCCGGCGGGCAACAGCAGCGCGTTGCAGTGGCGCGCGCGCTGGCGCCCTCCCCACGGGTGCTCCTGCTGGATGAGCCGCTCTCCAATCTGGATCCCAGCCTCAGAGAGAGGACGCGACGCGAGCTGAAGGCGGCACTCAAGAAGATCGGGATCACGACCATCTTCGTGACCCACGAGCAGGAGGAAGCCTTCGCCCTGGGCGACCAGGTCGCGGTGCTCAACGAGGGGCGGCTGGAGCAGGTCGGCGCGGCCCCGTGGCCACGTTCGTTGGGCGGGCGAGTGTGCTGGGTGGTGTAATGGTCGCGACCGGTCGCGCCAAGCTCGACGCCGGCGTGGAGTGGGCCGTCGAAACGCCGCAGCCGGTGGAACCGGGCACCCGTGTCTCGGTCGTGGTACGGCCCGAGGCGCTGCGCCTGGGTGAGGTCGGGCTCACCGCCAACGTCACCGGGTGCCGCTACACGGGGGCTCGAGCCTACTTCACGGCCGAGGCAGGAGGCACGTCGCTGGAGTTTGAGGCTGCCGTGCGGGCAGCGCACGTGGGGGACGCGATCCGTCTCGCGCCGCAGCGGGCGTTGGCGTTCGCGGAGGAGACCCCGTGACCCAGCGGCCGCGCGGCGTGCTCCTCACGCTGTTGCTCACCTGGATGGTAGTGTATCCGGTCGTCCTGGTGATCGTGGGGAGCGTGCGCGGTGCCGAGGGTTGGACCGGGGACTACGTGGCGGCGTTCGTGCGGGAGCCGCGCGAGTGGGCGGCCCTGTGGGCCAGCCTGTGGATCTCCCTGGCGAGCGTGTTGCTGGCAGGGTTGATCGGCGTGCCGCTCGGGTTCGTGTTCGAGCGGCTCAGCTTTCCGGGACGCCGAATCCTGGGCGGGCTGGTCGCGCTGCCCGCCGTGCTGCCGCCGCTGGTGGGGGTGATCGCGTTTCTCTTCCTGTACGGCGAGAGCGGGTTCGTGGCGCGTGCCATCATGCGACTGCTGGGACTGCAGCAGTCGCCGTGGCGGTTGCAGGGTGCGGGGGCGATCCTGCTGGTGCATGCCTACTCGATGTACGTGTACTTCTACCTGTTCACGCGGGCAGGACTGGCCAAGATGGACGCGTCCATGATCGAGGCGGCGCACTCGCTGGGGTGCGGCACCTGGGCGACACTGCGCCGGGTCACGCTCCCGTTGCTGCGGCCGCAGCTCGCGGCGGCGGCGTTGCTCACGTTCATGACGGCGCTGGGCTCGTTCAGCGCCCCCTACATCTTCGGGGGCGGATTCCGCGTCATGACCACACAGATCGTCGCCAGCAAGCTGAATGGCGACATGCCGATGGCGATTGTGGAGACCACGGCCCTCGCGGCTCTCGCACTCTTTGGTCTGCTGCTCCTGCGGGGCCGGGCCGAGGCTCGCTCGGTGGTCGCCGTGGGGAAGGGTACGCCGCCTGCCGCGCGCGCGCTGTCGCAGCCGCTCGCCCGCTGGGGCGCGACCGCCGTGGGCTGGGTCTTCGCGGTCGCACTGCTCCTGCCGCACGTCACGCTGGTGGTGGTGTCGCTCGTTCCCATCGGGACGTGGACCACGCAACTGGTGCCTCCCGAGTACACCCTGGAGAACTACGCGGCGCTGGCGACCGAGCCCGAACGGCTGCGACCGTTGGTGAACTCCCTCTGGATGGCGGCGCTGGCCACGGGTGCGGCGATCGGTATCGCGCTGTGGGCCGGACGTCTCGTGGTGCAGCGCAGGGCGGCACTGCGGGGTGTGATCGAGACGCTGCTGTCGGTCCCCTGGGCGGTACCCGGCACCGTGCTTGCGATTGCGTTGGCCACGGCGTTCTCGGTGTTCGCACCCTGGGTACTGCGCTGGGTGTTCGTGGGAACGGTCGTCATTCTCCCGCTTGCGTACCTGGTGCGCAACATTCCGATCGCCGCGGGGTCGGTGCTGGCCGGGTTCCGCCAGCTCGACCCCTCGCTCGATGAGGCGGCGGCCTCGCTCGGGGCCGGGCGGTGGCGCACCCTGCGGCAGGTGACGATTCCGTTGCTACGACCCGCGATCCTGGCGGGCGGCGCCCTCGCCTTCGCCACGGCACTGGGGGACTTCGTCACGTCCATCGTGCTGTACACCTACGAGACCCGACCTATCTCGATCGAGATCCTGTCGGCGCTGCGCGCCTACGACGTGGGGACCGCCGCCGCCTACGGCGTGGTGCTCATGCTGTTCTCCGCGACGGCGATGGTCGTGGGGACCCGCCGATGAAGCGGCTCTGGGTTCTCCTCGCCACGGCCTTCGTGGACATGCTCGGGTTCGCGATGGTGTTCCCGTTGCTCCCACTCTACGCCCTGCGCCTGGATGCAGCGGAGTGGGTCATCGGGTGGATGATCGCCAGCTTCTCCATCGCCCAGCTGGCATCCTCTCCACTGTGGGGGCGCACGTCCGACCGCTTCGGGAGGCGTTTTGCGATTCTGGTAGGGCTCGGCATGTCGGCGGTCGCCTTTACCATCTTCGGATTTGCGGTGTCGATCGGGATGCTGTTCCTCTCCCGCATCGTGCAGGGATTGGGTGGCGGCACCACTGGTGTGCTCCAGGCGTACGTGGCCGATGTCACCGAGCCGAAGGACCGCGCCAAGGCACTGGGGTGGGTCTCCGCGGCCACGGGGGCCGGCGTGATGATCGGACCTGCCATCGGCTCGCTGGCCTTCAGCCTCGGACCGGAGGCACCCGGCCTGGTGGCGGCCGGCCTCTGCCTGATCAACCTCGTGTTCGCCTGGAAGCTGCTGCCGGAATCGCACCCGGGGACCAGACGCGAGTCCGACGAGCACGAGGCGTCGGCACCGGAGCGGCGCTCGATCCGGACGATGATGGTGGAGGTGCTGCAGCACCCGGGTCGGGAGGTCCCTCAGCTGATCTGGATCTACGCCGCCGGCATGTTGGGCTTCATGTCGATGACCGGGGTGCTGGCGCTCTACCTTGCCAACGACTTCGGCATCACGGAGGAGAACATCTGGATCTTCTTCGTGTACGTGGGGGCCATCGGCGTGATCATGCGAGCCGTGATGCTGGGCAAGCTGGTGGACTGGCTGGGTGAGGTAAAGCTGATGCGCGTGGGCGCTGGGCTGCTGGCGTTGGGGCTCGCGATCATCCCACTGCCGCAGGGCGTGCTCACCATGGGGCTCATGCTGGGGGTCGTACCGATCGGGACCGCGTGTCTCTTCCCGGCGGTGTCGGCGCTCGTGACCCACCGCGCGCCGCGACAGCAGCTGGGACAGACGCTGGGTGTGCAGCAGGCCTTCGGCGGCATGGCGCGGGTGATCGCACCACTCTGGTCCACGGCGGTGTTCGGCGCGTTGGGCGCGTCGCCGCCGTTCTTCATCGCGGGCGCGATCGTCGGGATCGTATGGCTGCTGACCTTCCGGGTGCACCCCAAGGAGCCGGAAGCGGCGTAGGGGTCACCGCAGGGCGAGGAAGTGGGTAGGGGTGACGGAACTGGGTGCAGCGAGGCTGGGTGCCTGGCCGAGCTGCGCAGCCGTCGCGTCGCCGCCGCTACGTCGTCGGCTTGTCCCTGCGGTACACCACCTGCCCGCCCAACACCGTCATCAACACCTGCGTGTCCAGGATCCGCTCCGGCGCGATCGCCATGATGTCCTGATCCAGCACCACGAAGTCCGCGAACTTGCCGGGCGAGAGGGAACCGCTCACGTCCTCCATGAACCCGGCATACGCCGGCCATAGCGTCATGCTCTTGAGCGCTTCCTCTCGCGTGGTGCGCTCGTCGGGGAACCAGCCGCCGGCCGGCCACCCGTTCTCATCCTGCCGTGTGACGAACGCCTTGAACGAGATGAGGGGGTTGGGTGACTCCACGGGGAAGTCCGAGCCGTTGGGGACCACGACCCCGGTGTTGAGCAACGTGCGCCACGCATAGGCGCCCTGGACCCGCGTCCACCCGAGCCGGTCGATCGCCCAGTACATGTCGCTCGTCTGATGGCTCCCCTGCATGGAGGGGATCACGTCGAGCTCCGCGAAGCGCGGGATGTCCTGGAAGTGGAGCACCTGGGCATGCTCGATGCGGAACCGGTGATCGGCGGTCGGCTCTTGCTGCAGTGCCGACTCGAAGGCGTTCAGCACGAGCCGATTCCCCCAGTCCCCGATTGCGTGGACGTTGAGCTGGAAGCCTTCCTGCAGCGCGCGCACCGCCACGTCACGGATCCGCTCCTCACCGGTGATGACCAGCCCGGAGTTGTGGGGGTCGTCGGAGTAGGGCTCCAGCAGGGCCGCGCCGCGGCTCCCCAGCGCTCCGTCGGCCGTGATCTTGATCGCGCGGATCCACACGCGGTCGTGCAGCCCGTCCTGCGGGCCCCGGTCGAAGTAGCGCTGTAGCGTCTCGTCGCCCCCCCGGATCATCACGTAGTTGCGCAGGTTGTAGCGGCCGTCGCGCGCGAGCTCTTCGTAGAGGTCGATGGTTCCCGTTCCGACACCGGCGTCGTGGACACCCGTGAGTCCCCAGCGATTGGCCTCGGCGATGGCTTCAAGTGCAGCCTCGCGCTGCTCGTCGCGCGAGGCCGACGGGATCACCTGCCCCACGATTCCCTGTGCGCGATCGATCAACACACCGGTGGGGTTACCGGCCGCGTCGCGGATGAGCCGGCCGCCATCCGGGTCCTCGGTCGCCGCCGTGACGCCTGCGAGCTCCAGCGCCTTGGCGTTCACCAACCCGGCATGGCCGTCCACGCGGGTCAGATACACCGGGTGGTCGGGCACGGCGCGGGAGAGTGCCTCGTGCGTGGGGAAGTCCGTATCGGCCCAGTCGTTCTGGTCCCAGCCGCGCCCGCGAACCCACTCACCGGCCGGCATCGACTGCGCCCGCTCCACGACGCGGGCGATCACTTCCTCGTAGGAGCGCGTGCCGACCAGGTCCACGATGCGCAGCGCCGTTCCGAGGCCCATGAGATGGACGTGCGCGTCTACCATTCCGGGGATGATGGTTTTGCCGTCCACGTCGAGCCGCTGCGTGTGGGAGCCGGCGTAGATCTCGGCACCCCGGGCGCTCCCCACGAAGACGACGCGCCCATCCCGAATGGCCATCGCTTCGGCCAGCGGGCGGTTCTCGTCCACGGTGTAGATGTGAGCGTTGGTGACGATAAGGTCGGCCGGCTGCTGCGCTCGCAGCGCCGGCGCGACGAGCAGTGCTAGAAGGAAGAGCATTGTGCGTGTCATCGTCGTCCCCATCCGTCGTCTCAGTCTTGGTTGCCTGGCGGGAAGCTACTGTTGCGGGACGGAGGGCGCGAGAGGCGCAGTTAGCGTCCCTTTTCCCTCTCCAACTCCCTACCGAGTTCCACCACCGCCTCGACTGCGATACGCGCGTCGTCGAGCGTGCTGCGGAAGTTGATGATGCACGCCCGGAGATAGAACGTGCCCTCCAGGGTCGTGCCCGACACGAACAGCCGGCCGTCCCGGTGGATGCGGTCCAGCAATACGCGGTTGAACGCGTTCGCGTCGCTGTGCTCGGGCAGGTAGCGGAAGCAGCAGACGCTCAAGTGGGTCGAGGGTGCGAGCTCCAGCGTCGTGTCGGCGGCGACGAGCCGCCTCAACTCTGCGGCGGTCGATAGGTCACCGCGCCACAGCGAACGGTAGCCGTCCATCCCGATGTGCCGCATCACCGCCCACACCTTGAGCGCGCGGAAACCCCTCGAGAGCTGGGGCCCGCGCTCGTGGAACCAGAGAGGCCCGTTGAAGTAATCCTCGTGCTGCACCTCGAGGTAGTCGGCCTGCGTGGCGAACGCCCGATGCAGGGTCTCCGGGTCACGCACCAGTACGGCTCCTGCCTCGTACGGGACATACAGCCACTTGTGCGGGTCGACCACGACGCTGTCGGCCCAGTCGAGTCCGCGATACTGCTGGGCGAGTTCCGGAAGCGCTGCGCCCACGGCCCCATACGCGCCGTCGACGTGAAACCAGAGGCCCTCGCGCTGCGCGGTTTCCGCGATGTCTGCGAGCGGGTCCACCGCTCCGCTGTTCACGGTGCCCACGGTGGCGACCACGCAGATCGGGGTGGCGCCGGCGGAACGGTCCTCCGCCACCATGCGGGCGAGTGCCCCGACGTCCATCCGCCGGTCGTGGTCTACCGGGACCCACCGCAAGGCATCGCTTCCCAGCCCGAGCAGCTCCACCGCGCGGTTCACGCAGCCGTGCACCTCGCGGGTGGCGTACACCGTGACGCGGTCGCTCCGCGCCGCCATGCCCTGGGCGCGGGTGCCCGGGAGCTGTCGTTCGCGCATCGCGGCGAGCGCCACGAAGTTCGCGGCCGATCCGCCGCTCATCAGGAGGCCGCCGGCGTCGGAGCCGTACCCAACGAGCTCGGCGAGCCAGCGCAGCACCGTGAGCTCGAGGTGCGTGGCGATCTGCGCGCTGCCGGCGCAGTTGCTGTTCATGGTGGTGGCCAGAAGCTCGCTCGCCATGCCGACCGGATGGGCCGAGGCCCGCACGAATCCCCACCAGCGCGGGTGGCCGATCCCGAGCGAGTATGGCAGGATCTCTCGCTCGATCTCGCTGAGGATCTCCTCGGTGGACGTGCTCGTTTGGGGCAGTGGGGCGTTCAGCAGGCGGTCGGCGACGTCGTCAGGCGGACGGCGGAACGCCTCGCGCTCGGGGAGCTCACGCAGGTAGGCGGTCGCCATCTCGCTCACGCGCTCGAGCGTGCGCTTGAACGTCTGTGGCGAATGATCGGGGTTCACGCCGGGAGGGGGCCGGTTGGCGGCCATGCTACTCCAGGTGCTTCTCCAGGAAGGCGTGGAACGTATCGCGGTACATGGCTCCGCCGACGGTGTAGGTCTCGTTGTGGCCGGAGCCGTCGAGCGGCACGAACAGCTCGGCCCGGCCTGCTTTCGCGATCGCGTGTCCCATCTCGAACGGCGCGATCCAGTCTTCGGTTCCGTGGAAGACGAGCAGCGGAACCGTGAGGCGCTGCGCGCGCTCGCGGTTGTCGAGGCGGAGTTGCAGCAGTGAGCTCGGCAGCATGGCGTAGTGCTTGTCGGCCATCTCGCGGCCGCTGGTGAACGCCGACTCC
>JBDGYO010000539.1:0-2351 GCA_039584015.1 Gemmatimonadota bacterium
TCACCGTCTTCGTGATCCCGGCGACGCTCATGACCATCGCGACCGTGTACTGCCAGATGCACTACGCGATCGACGCCACCCTGGGATTGTTGATCGGTGGTGGCTCGGCGGGAATGGCCCGGCGGATCAAACCGTAGACGCGCTAGTAGTCGACACCCGCCACGCAAACGTGGGCACCCGCGATACGCTGCCGGTACGCCTGCGCCAGCGCGTCCGCGTCCGGAATCGCGGCGTAGCGATCCGAGACCCACTGCTCCCACGCCGCGTCGAGCTCCTCGAGGGTGACGCCGAGCAGGTTCTGGCCGACCTGACTCGTCACCTCGACTTCCGAGTAGGCAATCGCCAGCACGGCGGTCCGCCCGTACGTCTCATCGATGTGCCGGTACCACGAGGCGCGCATCGGGTACACCTGGAACTCGCACTGGTTGTTGATCTCCTGGTTGCGCGGTCGCAGGATGCCCGGCGGCACCCCCTCGCCGCTCAGCACCCAGTGGCCCACGACCACGTCCTCGGGAAACCCGAAGAGCGGGAAGCCGTCATTGTCCGGGTCGACCTCCCCACCTACGAACTCGGCAAATCCTTCCTCGAAGAAGCCGAAGCTGGGCCACTCCCACGTCCGGAACTGATTCCAGAACTCGTACCGAAAGGCGTGGGTGACCTCGTGGGACAGCGCGTCGAGGTAGCGGCCACGCGTGTCACTCCCCCGGCCGAGCAGGATGGAGCCGTCTCCCTGGACCCGCGAGCCGCTTCCCGTGGCATCCAGCAGAATGAGGATGGTGCGGGCCGGCGTTCGCTCGGCGCCGACGATCGCCGAGATGCTCTGGAAATGCGCCTCCGCTGCATTGCGAACCGCCTCCATCTCCGCACTGCTGGTATTCGCGGGGTTGGCCCTGACGATGAAGTGCGCGCTCTCGAGGTCCAGCCACGTAACGGTCGGGCCGGTCGTGCCGGTTTCGTTCCCGCACGCGACCAGCGCCAGCGCGGCAACGAAGGATATGATGGCGGTGCGATGGCGTGTCATCCCGCACCCCGGGAATAGCGAGGCTACAGAGGCGAAGTTGGAAGTTGTCTGACGAGAGATGAAGCGCCGGTGAACGGCGCCTGAAGATCGGGACCGAAGCGAGGCCGGGGGCCTACGCAGCGAACCTCGGCGGAGAGTGGGTGGAGCGAGGTCGGGGTCCTACCGGGGCGAACCTCACGAGCACTGACCGGTGGTAAGCCCTGGCAGCGATGCTCGGCCTTACTTCCTCTGCAGCCCGGGCCCTGCGGAGCCCATTGGCGAGTGTCAGTTCGCGGAGGTAGGACCCCGGCCGAGCTCCGAACCACGCCGTCGGTTCGCCAGGGCAAGATCCCGGCCGAGCGCCTAGTGCTGGTGCGTCGAGTGGTCGTGCTCGGCGGCCGCTGCGCCGGCCGTACTGTCACCCGACATTCCCGCGATCATCTCGTAGCGGCCGCGCACCTGCTGCAGGTAGTGCGCCCGGTCGAGCAGGTACAGCTCGTTCTGGAGCGGCGCGCGGGGCCACATCTGCGCGTTCGCCGGCTTGAAGGCGCCGGCCACCACTCCCATGCCGCCGTCGTACAGCGTATCGGCAGAGGGATTGTCGTAGGTCACCGAGACACGATAGACGTGGTCGGGCGTGATCTTCACGCCGCCGGTGCGGTACAGGTGGCCGATGGTGACTCCCACGACCTCGTCGCCCTCATCGGTGATCGCCCGACCCTCCCAGATGGCTCGTCGCGTTCTCGTGCAGGTGGCTGCCGATGACCATGATGCGGCCCGGCATCACGGGACTCGCCTCGTAGGACCAGGTCGACTCGCCCGGCGGCAAGTCGAATGCCTTGTCGCCGGCGGGAAACGCCACATCCATCTGGAACGGGTACACATTCATGAGGGGCCAGGGTCGCCCGGCCTTCACGTACTTGAGCCGCACGCGCACGCGCACGCCGGAGTGCGTCTCGCCGGTGGGGTTGTGCAGCATGGTGCTCACGACCATGCGCGTCCCACCGGGCACGGGATACCCCATCAGCAGCCGCGGCATCGACTGGGCACCGGTCTCCTTCCCCACGGCGAGCATCCGCTGGGAGATGGGAAGGAACAGCTCACGGGAATCGGGATTGATCAGGTTCAGGTGGTGCACCAGCTCGGTGGGTAGCCGAGCCCCCTCCCCATCGAGCACCTCGTAGTCGAAGCCGTAGAGGTACACGGCGAAAGGAAAGCTCACCTCGGTCACGGGCAGAAACACGGCCCCCCCGTGGCCTCCATGCCCACCGTGACCACCCATCTCCGCCACGGCCCCTTCGCCGGCCTCCTCCATCGGCATCGCTCCGGCCGGGAGGTCCACCGGACCGAT
>JBDGYO010000132.1:0-7192 GCA_039584015.1 Gemmatimonadota bacterium
AGTGTCAATGGGGGTGGCGGGGGGCGGGGCGAGGGGGGGAGCCGGGACCCACAGACCCATATCACAAATGTGCAAAGGGGGGTGAAGTGGAGCGTCCGTTATCTCCTAACCCAAAGCCCGCTTGACCCTCCGACTCGGCCCCTGTAGGTTCCTCCCCTGCGTGAGGTTACGCCCCCAGGCCCTGGTGGTGGAATCTGGTAGACACGCTGTCTTGAGGGGGCAGTGGCGCGAGCCGTCCCGGTTCGAATCCGGGCCAGGGCACTAACAAGGCCACCGTAGCTCAGCGGTAGAGCTCTCGATTCGTAATCGAGTGGTCGTCGGTTCGATTCCGACCGGTGGCTCTCGAAAAGCCCAGCACTGCTGGGCTTTTTTGTGTGCACCGAGAAAGTAGCCTTGAGGGGAGTGCCGTCTCCGTGACGGCTCGCGTTCCCACCCAGGGAGAGAGCCATGCACTTCCGCGTCCGCGCCCCGCTCCTGAGCCTGTTTGCCGTCACCGTCCTGCTCGCGCCTGCAGAACTCCACGCGCAGGGCCAGAACCCGAGTCTCGCCGGCCACACGTTCGTGCCGACCACGGTGGTCGACGGACCCTTCATCGCCACCCACTTCCGCTCCCTGGTGGGGCTGGCGAGCGCCTACGGCTATGACGTCGGGACCGTGGTTATTGAAGACGATACGTTGGGCACGCTCGAGGGCAGCATGACCTGGGTGCTCGTGGAGTTCGAGCAGCGGCTGAAGGTCGCCGACTGGCTCGCCCTGGATGGCGCGTTTACCGCCGGAGCGCGGGTCGGCACCAACACGGTAAGCGCGCTCGCCGACGGTGTGTCGGTGGTCACCGGCGCCAGGCTCGGTGGGCTCGCACGTGTGGTGCAGTCGGACAAGGTGTTCGCCTCGGCCACGCTCGAAGTGCGAAGGACGGGCCTCACCTTCTTGAACGTCATCTCGTTCGTGCAGGAGATCGTCGACAGCGTGGAGAGCGGAGGCCCTCTCGACTCCGTCTCGCTGAGCTCCAAGAGCGCTGCCTGGCAGGGACGTGGCGGATTCCGTCTTGCCTATGCTCCGGGCCGAGCCGTGGGGTTCACCGTCCTCGGTGAGGTAGGAGTGGGCCAGGATTACGTGGAGCTGGAGGATGCTGTGTGGGATCTGGATCTCGGCGCCACGGTGGATCTAAACCTCCACTCCATCGGCAAGGCGCCGTTGGGCTTCGTGGGCGCGTATCGCTTCAGCACGTTCGGCGACCAGTCGGAAAGCTCTGATCTCCAGACTCATGAGGCAGCGCTGGGGATCTCGTATGTCGGGCGGGAGGACTTCACGGTGGGCATCCAGGTGGTGTGGCAGCGCGCGCCGCTGGCGCGAGGCGACGGGCTGAACTCCGTAGCCCTCGCCGTGCGGTCGCGCTACTACTTCTAGATCGCCACGGGCGTCAGCGCGGGCTACTCACCGCCCGTACCTCGCGAAGCAGCGCCTGGGCGAACTCCTCTGCCAGGACGAACTCGAACGCGTCCTCCGCTCGGGTACCCGTGGGTAGACTGAGGTCACACACCGCTAGTGCTGCAATCGAGACCGCACTCGAGTCGCCCGCAGGATCGGGGGCGACACTGATCACGATCCCCGGATGCGCGTTCTCGCTGAAGTCGGCCAGCAGGGGGTCGTCGGTGCGGCGGTGGGAGGTTGCCGTGACGAAGCGACCGCGTGCGAGGTCCAACACGACAAGCCGATAGTCGAGCGCACGGAGGACCTCGTGGGTAGCTTCGGCAATCAGTTGGTGTTCCCACGGCCAGACCGACGCTGTGGTTTCAAGACCGGCATTCGGAACGGAGTCCGCTGGTCCGGACGGGCACACATGAGTGAATGCGCCGGCAGCGACGCGTGGGTCCGCTGCGTCTCTGGATCCCAGCACCCGAAAGACTGCCTCGTCGTCCGTCAACAGGCCCATCTCATACCTGGCGTCGCTCAGGAAGTAGTAGAAGAGCTTGGCGTTCCTCTCGGGCTCCACCAGCACCCATCGAGCGTCGAAGTCCTCGAGCAGGGAGCCGTACGTGTCCACGGCATTCCCCTGCCGGCACGGGTACTCGTTGCAGGTCCACTCCGCTGCCAGATCCGCGGACAGGTAGGCGTACTTCCAGTACAGCCCGGGGTCGTGGGCGTACTGGAATATCGGGTCCATGCCTCCCACGTAGTGGTTGATGCGGTTCCGGGCAAACAGGGGACCGAAGTTGTCCCAGTGCGCATGGAAGACCAGGTCGCCCGGCTCGCTGTTGTCCGCGAGCCACGTCGCGACCTCGCCGAGGTAACTCGGCTCGGCCGCGTTGTAACGCACGTTGAGCCGGTGCCAGTAGAAGACCCAGGGGGAGATCACCAGCGTGGCCACAGTCAGGACGGTCACGGTCCTCCGCCGAGCCACCTGGTCTCCGACGAGGTAGGTCCCCACGAGAGCCACGGCCACGACGCCGAACGCCGCCCACTCCGCGAGCGCACGTTGCGCGACGAGCACGGTCAGCAGCAGGAACCCCCCCGAAACGAGCAGGCTCGTCCAGAGGAGCGCTCTCTCGGGAGGTGGCACGTCCGAGAGGTTGCTGCGCTTGCTCGCGGCACTCTTCAAGGCGACCGCGACGGCTCCGCCCCATAGGAGCAGGAGATACCAAGAGGACCAGCCGAGGGCCGCCAGTGGGAGCGGTCTCAGCTCACCGCTAAACGCGAGGGGGAGCTCGGTCGCCTGCTCCCTCAACAGCTGGAAGAGCTGAATCTCCGCCAGTCTGGCGGCAGCGATGGGGTGTGGGCGGAGCAGCCAGCCCGCGGCCACGCCGGCCAGGACGCTGCCGATGGCGACGCCGACCGGCAGAAGAGCGTCGTCATCCGCCCTCCTCGGCGCTGCCGCCATGAGCCGGCGATCGAAGAGGCGCGCGACCGCAAAGGCCGCGACGAGCGCGAGCGGCAACCAGGAGAGGCTGAGGTGGAACCACGTGAGTGCTGCCGAGGCGAGGAGCACCTGCCACCATCGGCCCCGGACCAAGAACGAGACTAGGAGCAGCGCCGCCAGGAGCGAGAGCACGTGCGGCCGCACCATGACGTACCGGTACAGCGCGTTGGGCGCTGCCACGAAGAAGAGGACGGGCCAGAGCCACGGAGCGACGAAGCGGTGCCGCAGAGCGATCCACAGGACGCCAGCCAGCAGCACGGTGGTGAGGATGACGCCTGCTACCCGGATCCCGTCCGCGACCTCTCCAAACGCGGTGAACGGGAGAAGCAGCAAGTGGAAGCCCCACCAGAGGTCGGCCCCGAGATCCCCGACGGCCGAGAAGCGGGCCCAGGGGAATACAGTATTGAAGAGAGAGGTCTCGGCGTAGTGCGCCGCATGCCCCAGGTGATAGAAGCTGTCGAGATCTGCGATGTTGGGTGCCAGCAACAGGTGGGCGGCAAGGCCCACGACGAGGATCCCGGCGAGGGCCAAGACCGTGGCGCGCGGAGTTGGAGCCAAGCCTAGACCACCCCGGCGGTTACCGCCCCGATTTCCCGCACGTCCAACGGGATTCCTTTCCGCTCGTCGCGCACCAGGGTCATGGTCTCCGTTTGGCATTGGCCCACGCACACGCCGCACCCCATGCACTTCTCCCAGTCCACGACCGAGGTGCCGTTCACGTGCACGGCGTCGAAGGGACACGCCTCCTCGCAGTCGCCACACGCGATGCATCCCAGCTCGTCGACCACGGCCACGTATCCCGAGGACGCCACCATCGGCACGCCGTGCTGCACCATCGCCTCGATGCCGCCGCAGCAGCAGGAGCAGCAGTTGCAGATGGCGTAGAACCTGTTGTTCATTGCGTCCTTGAAGTACGCGGTGTGCACGTGCCCCCGGTCGTGCTCGGCCTGCAACAGCTCCAGCGCCTCGTCCTGCGACACGCGCCTCGATTTGTGAGGGTGATGCTCCAGAGTGAACGAGCCGTCCCCGATGACCATGCACACGTCGCTGGGCTGGCACGGTGCCTCCCGCGCTGCCCGACAGGGGCAGTCGAGCAGCGTGACGCTCGGCGGTCCCTTGAGCACGATGTCCCGTGCCGTGGGGTAGGGGACGATCTGCTCCAGATCGGTGCGGGGAATGTCGTGGTCCAGCGTGATGATGGCCTTGGCCAGCTCGGTGGGCAGCACCTTCCCGTGGTAGTGGTCGGCCCACCAACGCTTGGCTTTGGGCCCCATACGCGGGAGCAGCGTGTTGACGCAGAAGCTGATGTACTGGTAGGGCCAGCGGCCGTACACGTAGCCGTGCAGCGAGTTGAGGACGCCACCGCGTCGGGTGCCGGAGCGGCGGCCGGCGCCCGGGTGCCGCTTGTGCTTGAGCATGCCCGCCCGCGTGGACGGCAGCATGAGATGGCCGCGCTCGCCGATGAGCCATAAGGTGGCGAGCGCCACGAGCAGTGCGGCCAGCATGGCCAGGAAAATGAGCAGCCACGTCATCGTCGGCTCCTTCCCGTTGCGGGCCCTCTGGTGGGTGCCCCCCTGGGCTGCTGCCTCCAAAGTGCAGTGGGGGCGGCGACCGCGACAGGTGGGGCCAACTGAAACCTCCCGACCCCGATGTTTCGTAGTGAGACATAAAGGAGACGGCAAATGGAGTTCGCAGATCTCATCTGGATGGGCGTGACCGGAGTGGGCAGCATCTGGGGGTACATCCAATCCCGGCGGTTCGTGCGGAACAAGCTGCGGTTCGTGGATAAGGCCCAGCGGCCCGTGGCGCCGGTGATTGCCGGGGCGGCGGCGGCCCTACTGGCGGCGCCCCTGGTGTGGGTGCTGCCGTTCATCGGGGGCTGGACCGCCGCGCTGTTCGGCGTGGGGATCGGGGCCGGTGTGCGTCAGGGCCAGAAGGACGTCAAACGGCTACCGGGCATGTAGTTAGGTGGTGTGGACCTTGCGGCGGCGCCCGCGGCTCGTAGTTTCAGCGCCACGCCATGAACGACGAGCCGTTCGGATTCGACCAGGCAGCAGCGCGCCCCCCCAATGTGGATCGCCGCAGGGGGGCGGAGCGTCGGCGTGCGGGTGGACGCCGCGCAGGGACCGAGCGTCGCAAGGGTGAGCGCCGCGTGACCGTCGGCGCAAAGCGCGGCGGTTCCGAGAGGCGCAGCGGGCTGGACCGGCGCAGGGCCCAGCGGCGCAGGCACAAGGATCGGCGCTCCCTGGACGAGCGACGCGACTCGGCCTGGCACATCCTGGAGCACGGCTGACCTTCGATCGCGGCCGCGCGTCCGGCGCGACCGCACCTTCCATCACTTGACGGCTGTGCTACCGCAGTTCGCGGCCCTTCAGCGTGCGTGTGGCCCGGGCGAGGACGTCCTCGCGCGGCACGTAGCCGATGAAGCGGCTGTCAGGCCAGCCCACCATGTCCCGTGTGTCGCTCAGGAGGATGACGGAGTCCGGCGGTACGATCCACGGCCCCCAGGTGAACAGCTCGTAGGTGAGAGCGAGCTCCGTGTAGTGCATCTCCGGCGTGAGCACCTGGTGGGGCCACGGTTGCGCTGTGCCGTTCACGAAGACGACGCCCTGCTCCATGCGCACCGTGTCGCCCGGGAGACCGGCGAGCCGTCGCAGCACGTGGAATTCGGTGCCCTCGTCCACGAACAGGAAGATCACGAGGTCGCCGCGGTGCAGGGTTCCAGGCGGGCTCCAGGCGAGGAAGTACTGCTGCGCCGCGATGGTGGGCTCCATCGAGGGACCCGTCATGTAGTAGACCGAGGGCCAGCGGGTGCCGAGGCGCGTGCTCCAGGCCGCGACCACGGCGAGGGATGTGATGACCGCCCACAACGAGAGCCGCAGGATGCCGCGCTTGGTCATCGTCTACCCGAAGAGATTGCCCAGCGCACCGTCCAGCTTGGGAAAGCGGAAGGTGTAGCCGGCATCGAGGGCGCGTCGCGGCACCACCCGCTGTGACGCAAGGAGCGCATCCGCCATCTCGCCCATGGCCAGACGCAACGCGAAGGCCGGCTGTCGCATCAGGGACGGTCGCTTCAGTGTCCGTCCGAGTGCCTTTGCGAAGGAGTTGACGGTGACCGGGTTCGGTGCGGTGAGGTTGAGGGGGCCCGCCACGTCGGCGTCGATCGCGAAGAGAATGAGGCCGATCTCGTCGGCGACGTGGATCCACGACCACCACTGTGTGCCGTCGCCCCAGGGGCCTCCCAGGCCGAGCTTGAACAGGGGAACGAGTGGTGCCAGCGCGCCGCCCGACCGATCGAGGACGAGCCCTGTTCGGATGCGGACCACGCGCGTCACGTCCTGCGCGTCCTGGGCTGCGTCTTCCCACGCGACCGAGAGGTCGGCCAGGAAGTCCTCACCCCGAGCTGCGGACTCGTCGAGCGTCTCGTCGCCCCGGTCGCCGTAGTACCCGATGGCCGACGCACTCACGAACGTGTGAGGCGTCGGGTCGGCCGCGCGAACGGCGGCGGCGACCTGTCGCGTAATCTCCACCCGACTGTCACGCAGCAGGCGCTTGCGCGCGGCAGTCCACCGATGGGGCGGATCCACGATGCGCTGGCCTGCCAAGTTCACCACGACGTCGCATCCCGCCACGGCGCGCTGCCACTCGCCGGCCGCCACGGGGTTGCCACGGACGATTTCGGCCCGCTCGTGGCCCCACGGATCGCGTCCTGAGCGCGACACGACCACGCACTCATCGCCGCGGTCGAGCAGCGCTCGCACCAGTCGAGAGCCGATCAATCCCGTGCCGCCCGTGACGAAAACGCGCATACCTAACGCCTTGTATTGGTTCGTTTTACAACACTACAACGGAATCCCTGGCTGGCAAACGTCCGTACCGCCGGATAGCTTCAAGTATCTGTCACCCCACAGTCACAGCAACTCGAGGGCTGGCTACAGCAGAAGGACCACGAAGCACCTCGCCCGAGCTCCCTAGGAGGGGACATGAAGGTTCGCTACATCACCCACCTATCGAAGCTCGACGGCCTCACTGACGAAGAGCGTCGTCGGCTCGCGCCGGTAGCCGAACGCTACGCTTTCCGGCTCAACGACTACTACCTGGATCTCATCAACTGGGACGATCCCAACGACCCGTTGCGGCGTCTGGTCGTGCCCCTCGAACGGGAGCTGAACGACTGGGGCGAGCTCGATGCCAGCAAGGAGTCGCACTATACGCCGGTCCGCGGGTGCCAGCACAAGTACACGGACACGGCGCTGCTCCTGGTGAATGAGGTCT
>JBDGYO010000133.1:0-6829 GCA_039584015.1 Gemmatimonadota bacterium
ACCACATGGCCTGATTCGGCCGCGGTAGGGCTCCAGGGGCTCCGGCTTCCATCCCCAAGCGGCCTGGCCACGGCCGCAAGGTTCACCAGCGTGGGCGCTGCGAGTCAGTCGGGTAGCGTACCAACTCCTCGCACTGCACACCGAGGCGCCGCGTCGGCGTGGATGAGGCGCGCTACTGGCCCCATCTGCCCGATAGAGGTGAGTCACCCGGATCGTTGGACGCCCGAAGCCCTTGTTTGAGTCGGCGGCCTCCCCGGAATTCTCTTCTCGGGCACCTCTCACAAGGCGTAGTGAAGACTGACGAGGTCCTCACCCTTCCCCTGCAAGACGCGAGGCCAATCTAAGGGGCAGCTAGGACCTCGCAAGCGCCGCTTTTTCTTTGGATCGAACGTTCTCGTGTTCGATGGTGTGGAAGAAGATCCGCCGGTCTGGGTGGCGTTTCCCACGATTTCCACTTCATGTGGACTTGTGTACAACCGGCGCTCACAGCCGTTCCACATCCGCATTCCGGATTGTTACAATCGATGCCGGCTCGCACCCGTCGACGCGTAGCCGCGCACTTCATCGTACTAGAGGATGTGTCGGAAGGGTGACGCCGACGGGTTTACTGCTGAGCCCCGACCTCCTGGTACACGTAGGGCTCTCCGGGATGGGCAGGAGCGAACAGCACGCCCCCCCCACTCGTGGCGAACCAGCCGGCCAACAGGAGATTGGAGATCTCCGGCGCAGGATCTTCGAACAGCGAACCGAGCCAGCGCCGCACGTGCAGCAGCTCAGGGGCCCGACGTGAGAGGAGGGAGATCACCCCCCCAACCCCCTGTGTGGCGCGCAGAAAGTGGGCGACCGCGTGCGCTCGCTGGGCGAACCCGTAGGCCCGCACGCCTGGCTCGTCGTACAGCATGGAGCCCTCGTACGGGTCCACCGGCGGTGCGTCGATCCGGGGACCGAGGTAGGCAAACTGCTGTCGCCCATCGCTCCGCCGCTCCACGACCGCAGCGGCGGCCTCCCCGCTGAGCCGAGCGGCGTGGATCAGGTCCGACTCGTTGAGGATTCCCACCGCCAACGTCCACTCGAGAGCCGCGAGCGCGTTGTGCAGCGGACACCCCATGTCCGAGTCGTAGGCGACGAGACGGGGGGCCTCTCCCGCCCGCTGGAAGAAGTGCCCTAGTGCCTCACCGCGGTCGCTCCAAGTCTGGGTGGATCGCGAGATGTCCGGCACGGTCATGACATGGTCACGGTCATAGCGTCGCTCAATGTAACTCTACCCCGAGCCTCGGAATAGGTGCTCGTGGCCGCGCGCCGGGCTTTGATGTAAACTGTGCTTCCGGTCCCGGATGGCCCCGGGGAATCAGGGGGATGGATGCGAGCGCTCACCGTACTGTGCACACTGTTCGTGCTGTCCGCTGTGTTCCACGGCGGACAGGCTGACCAGCGGCTTCTCAAGCGCTGGGTGGGCGTGCACCAGGGCCGGCCCCTCTGGCTGGATTTCTACGGCGACTCGATGCTGATCGTGAACGACATGTATGCCCTCGATTACTTCGCGTCGCCGCGGTGGATCGAGGCGGTGGGTGATACCTCGTTCCGCGTGACCTACTGGTTCGCTCGCGACCGCCTGCTGCTGGAGACCGACGAGGGCAACGTTGTCACGATGGCCGAGCAGGACCCGCTCGCGCGCCCCCTGTTCGCCGGCCGCTGGCGCGGGACCACGATCGGTCGTGACGAACCGGTCATCGATCTGCTGATGTACCGAGGCGGCATCGCGCAGTACCGCACGCTCCCCGGCGGGGATTGGATCGAAGGGGAATACGATCGGTCGACCCGTGTGATCACGTACACATGGTTCGCGGATACCCTGGAGATGGAAGTGGAGGGGGAGGTGGTGCCGGACTCCCTGGAGTGGATCGGCCAGTACGACCCGGCTGGAAACGCCCTCCTCTTTCCCGGAACGATCCCAGAAGAGAGCCTGCCCGACGCCGGCACCGTGGTGCTACGCCGCGCATTCCGCTGGTAGGGCTTTCCCGACTAGATCACGACGACCGGCGTGAGCACTTCGCGCTCCTGCCGGAACACTTCCTCCGCCCGGTCCAGCGCATCGTGGACGTCGGCGGCCGCGAGATCGGCATACTTGCTGTTCGCCTCCAACTGCCCCGTGAACCGCCGCACCATCACGAGCGCGCGCGTCACCTCACACTGCGCCGGATCGTGATTGGTGTGCCCGGCCGTGAGCAGCTCACGGAAGAACGTCAGCGTCTGCGGCTGGTCCAGCACGTAGAGTGACTCGAGGATGCGCGGGCTCAGGAACTCCCGCAGGTGCAAATCACTGCGAACCGCCTCGAACAGCTCCACGAGGCGTGCGGAGGCATCCATTCCCGGGTAGAACCGCGCCGCCTCCGCCGCCGTGCCCACAAAGGCGTGGTGCGCATCGGGTGTGAGGTAGCGGACGAAGAGCGGCCATTCGGACTCGCGGTGCCGCTCGGCCAGCGCGAGGAAGGCGAAGTAGCGCCGCGGCAGGGGCGCCTCCTGATCCGCCACGACTGCCCGGAGCCCGGCTGCGCCGAATCGCTGCGCCACCAGCGCCGCCGCAGTGGCGTGCTGCAGTCGCTCCAACTCCGGGAGTCGGAATACCCGCACGTGGACTGCCGCCGGCTCGGCCCCGGCCGCGAGGACCGGCACGCGATCGAGCAGCCGTAGCAGGAGCCCGTCCGCCTCGTCCAGGGCACGCTCCCATTGGCGCACGTCCCGGCGCCGTGCGGGCCCCAGAGCGGCCCACCCGAGGACGTCCACCTCCGCAGCCGACCAACTCTCCTCGAGCTCTTCTGGCGTGCGCGCGTCGAGCAGCCGACGTAGCACTTCGGCGAAACCGAACACCAATTCGGGCATACGCTCAATGTAGCCGTTGCGCTCACCGCGCGGCGGCGCTTAGGTTGCCCGCGTGCGATCGTTAGCGAACCGTCTGGCCCTCTCCCTGCTGGGCCTCGCGCTGGTGGGCGGATGCAGTACGGGAGGCGACCCGATCCTGATCGGGCTGGCGGGTCCCTTCTCGCAAGCCCGAGGGACGTCCATGCAGCTCGGGGCCGAGCTCGCCATCGCCGAGATCAACGACGAGGGTGGTGTGAGGGGCCGGCCCCTCGTGCTCCTGGTACGGGACGACAGCGCCGCCACCGACGTCGCGGTGCACGTCGCGCAAGAGCTGTACGACCGGCCCGGGCTCGTAGCGGTCATCGGTCACCTCAATAGCAGTGCCACGATCGCCGCCGCGCCGATCTACAATAGCGGCCGCAATCCGGTCGTGCAGATCTCGCCATCCGCCTCGAGCCCGCTCGTGACCGAGGCCGGACCGTACACGTTCCGTGTCTGTCCCAGCGACCTGGTACATGGCGAACGCCTTGCCGACTGGGCGTGGGACCAGCTGCAGGCGCGCACGGCGAGCGTCATCTACCAGAACGACGACTACGGCCGCGGCGTTCGCTCCGCCTTCTCGGACGCCTTTCAGGCGATGGGTGGCCGCATCCTCACGGAGGATCCGTACGTAGCCTCCCTCACCACGTTCGAGCCGTACCTGCGCCGTCTCCTCCAGCGGGGCGGCGTTGAGGCGATCATGGTCGCGGGCACGCGCGAGGGTGCCGAGCGCATCATCGCCACCGCCGACTCGCTCGGCCTCGGCTCTCCAATTATGGGCGGGGACGGCCTCGCCGGCATCGAGGCATCGGGCACGGACGCCAGCGGTACCTACATCTCGTCGGCGTATCTACCGAGTCAGGCCGGGGCCGCCAACGAGCGCTTCGTCGCCGCCTACCGCGAAGCGTACGGCGATCGCCTGCCGGACCACCGTGGGGCAGGGGCCTACGACATCGTCTACCTGCTGGCCGACGCCATCGAAGCCATGGGACCCGACCGGGAGCGCATCCGTCTCTACCTCTCGGGCGTCGGCAGCGACAACCCCGCGTTCAACGGCGTGACGGGCGCCATCGCCTTCGACGCGTACGGCGACGTGCCCGACAAGGACGTGGTCATCGGAATCGTGCGCGACAACAGTATCGTGCCGGCGCAGCGATGAGCCTCGCTCAGCGCCTGGACACGCTCAAGGCCCGCGTGGCCGTGGGACAGGGCACCCTCATTGCGGGCCTGGTCATCGTCGCACTCATCGGCGTGTCGGCGCTGGGTACCCTGGGCGAGACCATGAGCCGGCAGCTCGAGGCCCTGACCAGCGTCTCCGAGATCAGCAACGGCCTCGTCGTCACCCTGTTCGATGAGATGCGCACGGGCGAGCAGTACCTCACGGACCGGTCCGTCGACGCGCGAGAGTCGTTCCACCAGGCAGGCGAGCGGTCCTATACCTACCAGAGCCAGTTGCGGGCGCTTCCCGACCTCACGGAGGCCGACCGGTTGTTGATCGTCCGCATCGGAGAATTGCAGGCCGAGGTGGAGGTCTTGTACAGCCTCGCGCACGCGCAGTTCGATCTCGCGCGTCGCCGCGCTGCGGAGCAGACGGCACGCCAGGTGCGGGAGCCCGCCGAGCAGCTGTTGCGGCTGGTGCAGGCCTTCTCGGCGCAGCAGCGCACCCGCGCCGACCAGATTGCACAGGAACTGGAGATTGACAGCGCACGGCGGCGTCTGCTCGTGTGGACAGTGCTCGCCGCGTCGATCCTCGCAGGGCTCGCTGTGGGAATCACCACGCTGCGCTCAATCGAGCGTCCTCTCACGCGTCTGGAGGCGGTAGCACGGCGCTTCGGCGAGGGAGACCTACGACCGGTCGAGATCGGCCGTATGCCGCGCGAGCTCCAATCCCTGGCCGACGCCATGGCTCGCATCAGTACCAAGCTGCGGACGCTGGTGGAGAACCTGGTCTCGGAGGCCGAGCGGATCGCCTCCACGGCAACCGACCTCTCCGCGGTGAGCGAGCAGTTGGCAGCCACCGCCGGCGAGATCTCCACGGCGATGATCGAGGTCTCGTCGGGGGCAGGCGAGCAAGTAAGCGGCTTGGAGCGCAGCTCGACGGCCCTCGAGGATCTGCGAGTCACAACGGAGCGAAACGGCCAGATGGCAGGCCGGGTCGCGCAGCTCGGGAGCGAGATCCACCGCCTCGCCGCCCGCTACCGCGAGGATGTCGCCGCTTCCGCCTCAGCACTCCTGGAGTTGGGAGACGTCGTGCAGACCAGCGCTTCGCAGGTCGAGGAACTCGACCGTCTCTCCGAAGGTGTGTACGACTTCGTCGAGCTGATCAAGCGCATCTCTTCGCAGACCAACCTGTTGGCGCTGAACGCCCAGATCGAAGCGGCGCGGGCCGGTGAGCGGGGTATCGGGTTCGCCGTCGTGGCTGACGAGGTCCGACAACTAGCCGACTCCAGCGCCGGGGCCGCCGAGGAGGTAACCGATACGCTGCAGGCCGTCCGGTCCCAGGTGGGCGAGGTGTCGGGCACCATGGCCGCCGGCCGCACCAAGGTGCAGGGCGTCGAGAGCATTGCCCAGGGCGCAGCGGGGGCACTCCAGGAGATCGCCACGGCCATCGGGGAGGTGGAGAGCGCGGCCGCTCGGGTCAGAGACGAGGCAACCAAGAACCTCTCTGCTGTCGAGCAGATCCGACGGGAGGTCGCACAGGCCGGCGAGGCGGCCCAGACACATGCGTCATCGAGTGAAGAGGTGGCAGCGGCGGCGCAACAGCAGGGAGCATCGACCGAGGAAATGGCTGCGCAGGCCAATCAGCTCAACGAGGCCGCCGAGCGCCTGCGGGCCCTTGTACGGGGCTTCCGGATCTAGCGCTTCTTGACCTTCTTCACCGGCTTCTTGCCGGTGGGCTTCTTCTTCGCGGGCTTCTTCGCCGTCTTCTTCTTCGCAGCCTTCTTGGCGGGCTGCTTCTTGCCGGGCTGCTTCTTCAGCGGCCTCTTGGCCGCCTTCTTCGCCGGCTTCGCCTTCCGAGCCTTGGCGGCTGCACGCCTGCCCTTGGCGGAGGCAGACACCTCCTGCATCAACTCGTCCCCCTCGTCCGCGCTGATCAGGCCGCGTCGCACCGAATACTGCACTAGCTCCTGGACCTGATCGAGCCGGAAACCCTCGAGGCCTGCTGCCGCACGGATCATATGCACGATGGCGTCGGCTACGGGGCTGCGAAGCACACTGCGAATGCCCGGAACCGCTTCCAGGAGTGCCGAGATTTGCGAACCGCCAAGCTCGCGGGCCATCAGGGCTCCTTCAAAGGGGGCTGTCGGGCGCCAAGCTAGCCGGTGGAGCCACCGGAGTCAAGCTGCCACGTCATGACAACAAACAGCGCTCAAGCTGTTGTGAATCAACAACTTAAACGCTGCAGGGCTCGGCAGGAACCGAGCTGCTAGGTCAGCGACTTCCGCGCGGTCTTGGGGCGTCTGGGCCGAAGGGGCTGCGGAGTCCGGCGCAGCACCCTCCAGTCGGACTGGGCCAGGAGCTCACCCAGCACTTGGCGGGTCCGCTGGTCCGTCGGCATCTCCAGCTCCACCTCGAGCCGATAGTCCGCCTGATCGCTTCCCCGCCCCGTCAGGACGAAGCCCGATCTACCGGGCTGCACGGCGTCGATTTCCACCTCCGCGACGTTGACGTACCCCTCGTCGCGCTCTTCGGCGGGGGTCATGGCCGCTCCAAATCTGGCTGTACATAGGGAGTGTGAGCCCTCCCAGCCTGACCGTCAAGGGCGGCGGCCTAGCCAGGGGCCCATGGAGACGATACATTTCGGCCCCTCTTGTGCGGGAGTGGATGCCGTGGGACGTCGTGGGATCAAAGAGTATCGAGCCGCGGAAGCGCTTCAGCTCATCCTCGCTGACCGCGATCGCGAGCAGCTCAGTTGCCCATCCTGTGGAAA
>JBDGYO010000134.1:0-7316 GCA_039584015.1 Gemmatimonadota bacterium
CGCACACGCCTTCTCAGCGCGCGGATCAGCGCGACGTCCTCCATGATGGGAAACGGCGGGAAGCCCCCCACAGTCGCGAACAGCTCGCGGCGCACCAGGAGACCCTGGTCGCCGTAGGGCAGCCCCCCAATCCGGTCGCGCAGGGCATTGCCGAGCTCCATGAACCGCGGCCAGAAGCCGCCCGCGTCGATCCGGAGCCTCCACACGGCTGCCTGAGCGGCGGCGGCGGCCACGGTGCGCTCCAGCGCGGCACGGGCGCTCTCGGGCATCCGCACGTCGGCGTGCAGGAAACAGAGCCACTCACTCTCCACGCCGGCGGCTCCCGCATTGAGCTGCAGTCCCCTACCGCGCGGCGCCGAGACCACCTGTGCACCGGCTTCGCGCGCCACCGTCAGCGTGTCGTCGCGCGAGCCCCCATCCGCAACCACCACCTCGTGCGGTACTGCCAGGTGGGCGAGGTCGTGCAGAATCCCCGGGAGGTATGTCGCCTCGTTGAGCGTCGGGATGACAACTCCGACGGTCGGCGCCACGGGTCAGCGGCCGCCGTCCGGGTCGAACACGGCGGTATCGTTCAGGGTCCAGTCGTACTCGAGGAACTCCACGCGGAGCGAGCGCTCGCGGACGTACGCCGCATCCTCCGGCGTCAGGTAGCGCAGAAGGAGCGTCACCACACCGTCGGGTAGTTGTGCTCGCTCGCCACGAAGCGCCGCACCGCCGCATCCAGTTGCTCGTCGAGCCGCTCCTCAGTGTACGCCAGCGGGGCGAGCACGGGGCAGGACCGGGACGCACAGTTCACGGCAAAGTGGATGCGCGGCTCTCCCATGGGACGGATGATCTCGTGCTCGATCTCGTCCAGCGCCCGAGCCGTTCCGGCCACGTCACAAAACTGGCGGCTCCAGGTGTCCGAAATCTGGCGGATCGAGTTGGCCGGCACCCCCTGGAGCGAACGCACGAGCGAGGCGGGGAAACCCGCCTTCCGAATCGGGTAGTGGTCGATCACCAGCCGCAGGGCACACGCGTTGTACGCATTGATCCAGAACGCCAGTTGGGCGCCGCGCGGGGCCACACTGAGCGCTACCGCATCCGTGCCGGCGAGCTGCTCGAGGTAGGTATCGAGATCCCCGCGGTTCGCCTGGAGCGCCGCGTAATCCACGAGACCATCGCGCACGTACGTCCCCAGCACCTCGGTGAGGCCCGCGTGGTCGGGAAGCGCCTGGGCCAGCGCGGACGCAGTCGGCGCCAGGAGTACCAGGGTCATCACTGCGACGACGCGCGCCGCAAGAGACCGCGGAGGGTTCATCGTGCCGCCTCACCTGTAGAGTTGGTCGGCAACCGGAAGCCCAGCCGCCGCGCCACGAGGGGGATGAGCGAAAGCGCCGCCAGCAGGCCACCTGCTATCCACAGGCGCGTACGGGCTGCCTCGCTGGCACCCGTGGCTCCCTGCATCAGCGCATCCGCGAAGAAGGTGTACACCAACGTGCCGGGAAGGATGCCCAGCACCGTTGCCAGCGCATAGTCGCGCCAGCGAATGGCTGTGAGCCCCGAGCCGAAGTTGAGCGCGTTGAACGGCACTAGCGGAACCAGGCGCAGGACCAGTAGCCCCCAGAAGCCGTGCTGTTCCGTGGCGTGGTCGAGGCCCCGGAGACGCGCGCCCGCGATCTGCTCCACACCCTCCCGCCCGAGTCCACGCGCCAACTTGAACGCGGCGTTGGCTCCGATGTTCGCTCCAACGGAGTTGAGCAGCGCGCCCCACCCGAACCCGAACACCGCCCCCCCGACAATGGTGATCAACGATCCCGGCAGTGCCAGGGCCGTGGCGACCGAGTACGCCGCCACGAACACCACGGGCGCCCACGCCGAGCTGCGCAGCGCCTCCAGCGAGCGCACCATGCCGTCGCGACTGGTGTAGTCCCCGAGTGGCGTGAGCCGGATCAGCAGTGCCGCACCGGTCACGATCGCCACCAGCAGCGCGAGCTTCACGTACGGTCGCAGGCCACTCACTTAAGCCACCGCACCACCCGCTTGAGCCACGCACCGGTGCGGCCCGCGAGCTTCTCTCGGTAGTAGGAATCAGCCGCCCGCTTGATGCCTTCCGACATGGTCGGATACGGATACACGAGTTGTGAGAGCTTGGGTAGCTTGATCCCCTGCTTTACCGCCATCACCAGCGGCATGAGCAGCTCGCCTGCACCGCTGGCCACGATGGTGGCTCCCACGATCTTGCCGCCCGGCCGCGTAACGATCTTCACAAACCCCGCGTCGTGCTCGTCCACGATGGCACGGTCGAGGTCACTGAACTCGTAGCGGTACACCCGTACGGTGCCGAACCGCTGCCGCGCCTCCGCTGCGGTGCACCCCACCCGAGCCACCTCGGGATCGACGTAGGTGACAGCAGGGACCGCCGAGTAGTCCAGCTTCGTCGAGAACGGGAATACCGCGTTACGCAGCACCAGCTTCGCATGGTAGTCGGCGACGTGGGTGAATTGGGGTCCGCCCGCGACGTCGCCCGCCGCCCAGATGCCCGGCACGCTCGAGCGCAGGGTGGCGTCGACCCGCACGGCACCCCGCTCCACTGCCACCCCGGCCCGCTCGAGGCTCAACCCCTCAGTGTTGGCCCGGCGGCCGGTCGCCACGAAGATCTCGTCCACCGGGACGGCGATCGATTCGCCCGAGGCGGTGCCGGCATGGACCACCTTCTCGCCGCCAGCGGCGCGCTCGACCCGCTCGACCTTCGCACCGACCCGCAGCGCGATGCCCTCGGTCTCGAGTACCGAAGTCAGCACCCCCGCGGCCTCGGGCTCCTCTCGCGGCAGCAGCTGCGGCAGCATCTCGAACACGGTGACGTGCGCGCCCAGCCGAGCGTACACCTGGGCGAACTCCAGCCCGATCGGACCGCCACCCAGCAGGGCGATGCGACGCGGCAGGTTAGTCTGGTCGAAGGCCGTGAGATGGGTGAGGTAGCCGGTCTCCTCGAGACCCGGAATGGGGGGCACGACCGGCACCGCCCCCGTCGCAACCACGATGCGCTTCGCCCGGAGAGTCCGCCCGTCCACCGTCAGCCGGTCGGCTCCCGTGAACGCCGCGCTGCCGAACATCACGTCTACCCCCATGCTGCGAAACCGCTCCGGATCGTCGTGCTCGGCGACGCGTGCGCGCGCAGCGCGCATCCGCTCCATGACCCGCTCGAACAGATGTGCCGGCGAGGCCCCATCGAGGCCGAGCCGCTCGGCGTGCCGCATCTGGCGGGCGAGCTTGGCGGAGGCGATCAACGACTTGCTCGGTACGCACCCCGTCCACAGGCAGTCGCCGCCCAGCGACTCCCGCTCGACGAGCGCCACACGCAGACCGAGGGCCGCCCCCCCAGCCGCAGTTACCAGGCCCGCGGTGCCGCCACCGATCGCAATGAGGTCAAAGCGTTCCATGAGTCGCTCGTGAGAACACGGGGTTCGCGCGAGGGGTTTCCGCCATCAGGGGAAGCAGTCTAGCACGAGAAACGCCCCGTGCGATAGTCCGCACCGGGGCGCTGAGCGGTCCAGCCGCTGGTTAGTGCCGGCCGTAAGCTACGGCACCTTGCCACCCGGCGGGGGGCGTTCCCACGGCGCCTCGCCGCCGGGCTGCTGCGTGCCGCTGGGCGCGGCCTGCGTGGCACCCGATGACGGGGGATGGTGCACCGACGACATCCCCTCGCCAATGAGCTCGACGGGCGCCGCCAGGCTATACACTACCGGCGCCGCGTAGGCGGCGGTCTTGGCCAGCTTCTTGAGGAACTCGCGTCGATCCTGGTCGGTCATGGTCCACCTCGCTCAGCGGCGAGTCCGTGCCCTACCTCAATCTTGTTGTGCAGGGCCCCCGCGACAAGCCGCTCCGCCTCCGGCTGGGTGAGGTCGGGCCGCTCGGCCACGATCTCCCTCGCAATGTCACGGATCGAGCGTGTCCCGTCTGTGAGACCCAACACCCTCAGCTCGGTGGCTCCACGCGCCCCGAGGACCGGCACCGCGTCGGGCGACGCCATGGTCAGGTCGCTGAGGGAGGCGGGGGCCGCCGCGAACTCGTGCCCCCTGCGCCGCTCGTCGCCGGCCACGGCCTCCCACGTGAGCCAGCCCGGGGCGCCGTCGGCCCGGGGCTCGGCCCGGACCTGCGCTTGGAGCTCGTCGCCCACGCGCACCCGCAGCGGCGGATCGAGCGGCAGGAAGAGGTGGCCCCAGGAGCCGGGCTCCGCGCCCGGGGCGTTGGAGAGCCGCTCACCGCCACCCAGGTCGAGGTCGAACCAGAACGCCAGCCCATGCACCTCGGCCTCGTGCTTGAGGCGCCAGGTGACCCGGCCTCCCACGGCGTCCGCATCCGGCGTGGCGTCGAACCGCACC
Source organism: Gemmatimonadota bacterium (assembly GCA_039584015.1). GTDB lineage: Bacteria > Gemmatimonadota > Gemmatimonadetes > Gemmatimonadales > GWC2-71-9 > WVYX01. Next base: position 4,365 of record JBDGYO010000134.1, read on the forward strand.
TGCCCCACCGACCGCGGCGGCCCCAGCAGGCAATCCGGCGCGATGGCCCGCCTGAGCGGCGCGTTGGCGACGTATTCCCGGGAGGGGCTCCAGTCGATGCCGTAGGCGGTGTCCGCCGACCCGAAAGGCGTCACCTCGGCGGCCAGTCCGGCCGAGCTCACCGGCGCGAGCAAGAACTCGCCGGCCTCGGGCACCGCTCGCACGGCGGGCGCCGCGTACTTCTCGTGCACCGCGCGCAGCAAGCGGAACACGCTGCCCCCCATCAGGTGTGAAGGGAAGTCTTCGAAGATCACGACGTCGACCGGCTGCGGCAGGCTCACCTCGGGCAGCAGCCCGCGCACGAAGTGCACCCGATCGGCGTAGCCGTTCAGCCGGGCAACGGCCTGGGCCACGTGGATCACTGGATCGGACTCCACAGCGTACACCTTCTCGGCCCCCGCATCGGCCGCGAAGAACGCGAACGTGCCGAGCCCGGTCCCGACGTCGAGCACCCGGTCCCCCGGCCGCACGACCGCACCGATGGCACGGCGGAACGCCTCGATACGCTGCTCCTGCGCCAGCAGATCACGGTAGTACTTCACATCGCTCACGCGAGCAGACCTTCCTCCCGGAACCGCTGGAGCGTGGCTTCCACGTCGGCGAGAATGTCGACCGACGCCACGGGTGGGTCGAACGATCCTCCCACGGCATCGGCGATAGCGCCGGCGTCGAGCTCGCCCATGCAGTGGGACCAGACGAGTGCGGCCGTCAGGTTCAGGGCGTGCAACCGGTCGGCCTTGGGGTCGAACAGCACCCACTCGTCGTCGAGCTGGCGGAACACGATGTCGTCGCGTCCTCTGGGTCGATCGCCTGAGGGGTTGGTGGTCATGGCGCTAAGATCGTGTGCCGAGAGCCTTGCCGGCAACCTGCCGCAAATGCCGCCGCCACGCGGCGACGTCCGACCGCGTGTCGGGCCAGCGCCAGCGCAGGTGCTCTCTGGGCGGAACCAGGGCATCGGCCAACAACAGCCGCACGTCGGTCACGCGGTCGAGCAGCAGCACGCGGCGTCGCAGCCGGCGGGACGTGATCTCCACATGCTCAGCCCCCCCTGCCGCTCCGGCCCAGGTGAGCCATCGATCGAGCGCGAGCGCCTGCTGCAGGCGCCGACCGCGCCGATCGCGCGGCGCCACCCGCACGCCCGCGACGGGCTCGAAGCCGAAGTCCCGCATCAACACCTCGTGCACGGCCCTGGCGACTCGGAGCACGCCCAGGCTCCGAGCGACCTCCTCGTACGCCTCGCCGTCCGCGGTCCAGCGGTCGCACCGCAGCAGGGCGAGATCGAGCAGCGCCCGCACGTGCAGCAGATCGTGGTGCACCAGGTGATGCACCAGCAGGGCGGCGTGGTGGGCCGGCGCGGGGACCGAGAGCGGAGGACCGGGTCGCACGGCGTGCCACATGGCCTGCGGCACGGGAGTGCCCGGGCGGGGAAGCAGCCGATTGACCGGCTCGAAACCCCAGTGCAGGTCGAGCGCCACGGCCTCCATGGCCGACTCGACCTCCCTCGACAGGTTCACCTTGGAGCGGAGGGCGGCGGGGCCGCTCTGCTCCTCGGGGGGGAGCACCGCGTATGCGAGCTCAGCCAGAATCTCCCGCGCGGCTGGTGCGGCCTGGGGCGACACAAACAGATCGAGGTCGGCCATCTCCCGGTCTCCGGGAGCGTAGACCGTGCCGGCGAGGGCGACGCCCCGCGCGAAGAAGTGCGGTACCGCTCGCGAGGTCAGGGCGGTCGAGATCTCGGCGGCCGCCTCGCGCAGCAATCCCTCCCGTAGCCGCCGCGCCAGGTGCTCGTCGCGATCCGGGCCCGTCGGCGAGCGGTGGCGGCCCACGTAGCCGCCGATCCCCAGTCGCCGGGCGAGGGCGAGGGTGGGATCGGGCGCGCCCACCCGCAACTGGGCGGCCACGCGGTCCAGCGCGTCGAGCAGCGGGCCAGCGACCGGATCGCTCATGCCACCCGCGCGGCGATGGCGGCGGCAGCCTCGGTCGCCGAGCCGAACGTCACCTGGAAAACCTGCGCGTGCTCCGCCACCCCCGCCAGCGTTTCCAGGTGGTCACGCCGGTCTCCAGTACCGGTGAGCTGGGAGTGCATCAGGGCGTTGAGGGCAGCCGAGCGGGACAGCGGCGTAACGGTCAGGTCCGCCCCCGGGCGATAGGCAGCCACGGCCACGAGCGACACGGGAGTCGGCACTCCCCATCCGGCGCCGACCCGGGGATCGTACCATGCCTCGTCGCTACCGGGCTCCCACAGGCACGTCTCCTCCGGCGCCACGCCCAGCTGCCGAAGCGTGCCTGCCTCCAACTCGTACAGACGCTTGAAGGGGTGGGCGAAGCCTCGGCCGTCGAGCAGCACGACGTCGTCACCCAGAGCCGGGTACCCCAGAAGGTGCCAGCTCAGGGCGAGGCTCGACTTCCCGGCCCCGGCGCGCCCCAGCGCTATCACTGCACCATCGCCCACCACGGCCCCCGACGCATGCAGCTGGGCAAACTCCCCGCAGCCTGCCAGGAACGTCTGGGTGAGCGCGAACTCGCAGGCCGCGAGCAATCGGCTGAGCGTCGCGCACTCGGTGCTCGTGCCGAGCGGGTCCACGACAACGTAGCGCTTCCCCACCCGATCCACGGCGAGCCGGACGGGCTGCGCCACTGCCGCGGGCGCCGCGGCCTCTTGCTGGTAATCAGGAAACAGCGCTCCCAGAGGCTCCAGGAGCGCTGCATCTCTCACCTCGAGCTCCACCGGATTGCCACAGACCTGGTACCGGAGGAGAGAGGGGTCGGTCATGGTGCGGCCCCCGGCCGCTTGATCACTGCCCGGGCGGCTCGCAGGTGGACTTCTGGAGCACCGGCTTGGCACCGTCGCTCAGCGCCAGCAGGAAACTCCCGGAAGCTCCCCCCGGCATCGCCTGGGTGAGCAGCCGGTAC
>JBDGYO010000540.1:0-3060 GCA_039584015.1 Gemmatimonadota bacterium
CGCGGCGGTTCTGGTGGCGTCGGTGAGCGCGTGCGAGTTCATCGACCCGATCACCGAGAACCCCAATACGGTGCCCGTGGCCACCCTGGATCAGCTGCTCGTGTCCACGACGGTCAACACATTCGACTTCAGTCTCGGACAGCCCGGCCAGGTCTGGATGCAACAGTTAGACCGGACGACGGGCGGCTGGTCCACGTATGAACTCATCAACCTCGACGCTGAATACGAGTACTGGATTGCGTATACGGGTCTTGGTGGTGACGCCACTGGGAAGTCCGGAGGCGGTGGTCTCAATGATGTGCGGACCGGTATCGAGCAGGCCGAGGAGCTGGGCCGCCTGACTTATGCTGGGATCTTCAAGGTGTACGAGGCCTACCTCGTGGGGACTGTCGCGAGCCTGTGGGGCGACGTGGCCTACACCGAGGCGGTGACCGACGGCATTCAGCAACCTGTACTGGACCCGCAGCGAGATGTCTATGACTCGCTGTTCGTAGTGCTGGACGAGGCGATCGCCGATCTGCAGAGCGGAGAAGGCGCCAATCCGGGCGCCAACGATCTCGTGTTTGGCGGCGACGCCGACAAGTGGATAGCGGTGGCACGGTCGCTCAAGGCGCGGCATCATCTGCATTGGGTGGAACGCGACGGCGACACTCGGTATACGGCGGCGCTGAACGAGGCCCTGCAGGGCATTCGGGACGCGCTCGGTGACTGGGTGGCTCCACACGAGGCCACGCACGACGAGGAAAACGCGTGGTGGAATTGGGGAGGAGGAAGGACGTGGGTGGCGGGTGAGTACCTGATGGAGTTGCTCAAGGCCCGCTCGGACCCACGACTGCCGTACTACTTCAGCGAGGGAGAGGGTGACTGGACGGGGATGTACGTCGGTTCGACGCCCGGCGAGTCTGCGGGAGATCCGGGCCGAGACGCTTCCCTGATTGTCTGCGCCGACCACTCCCGGCCCGGCTGCCTTGGAGTGGGTTTCGGCGCGCGGGATTTCGACTTCCCCAATCTCACGTGCGCGGAGAACTACTTCATCATCGCCGAGGCACAATCGGCGCTGGTGAACGACGGCGCCGCGCGCACGGCGCTGGACGACGCCCTGACCTGCGTGGAGGAACGTTGGGTCCTGTGGGGCGCGGTGGTGGACCTCTCTGCGGAGAAGGCCGCCAACGACGGTCTCACCGGACTGGCGCTGTTCGACGAGATCATGGAGCAGAAGTACATCGCCCAGTTCCTGAACGGTGACATCTACAACGACTACAAGCGCACCTGCCGCCCGCAGGTGACGACCTACAACAACCAGGTCATTCCCGGCCGTGTCTACTATCCTGAGGCAGCGGAACTGGCGAATCCCAACATTCCGCCTCGGTCGGAGCAGCCGGCTAGGAACGACAACGATCCCAGTCCCTGTCCGACGGGGCCGTAGGGAGCTGAGTACTGCGCGTCCTGCGTCTCTGGATCGGAGTTGCGGCGCTCATTGCCGTCACGGCCGTCGTGGTGACGGTCCTCATCGTACGCTCACCTAGCGCTGAAGTAGTCCTCGATCTCAACCCCAACCTCGTCGCCGTCGCCACGCTTGCGAACGAGACCGGCGATGCCACGCTCGCGCCGCTGGGCCGCATGGCGGCGGAACGCATCGCGCAGGGTGTTCAGCAACAGGGGGTGGCCGACGTGGTGCCGCCCGTGGTGGCCCTGCGTGCAGCAGCCGGTGGTGCTGCACGGGGCGTACTACCTGTTGGGTGACTCCCTCCAGTTCCAACTGCAGATCACCGATGTAGAAGCAGGCGAGGTGCTGAGTGCCCTCGCACCCGTGACGGCCCCCAGCGAGCCGGTTACCGAGGCGTTGGGCGCGGTGCGCGAGCGGGTGGTTGCCGCGCTGGCGGCGGCGCTCGACATGCGAGCCGGGATCCTGCCGTTTCCCGTGCAGCCCCACAGCCTCGAGGTGTATCGCGTGTTCCGGCAGGCAGCCCTCGACGACACACCCTTTCAGGACGTGCAACTGCGGCTCTACCAGGAGGCGTGGGCGATGGACACGACCTTCTATCCCGCGCTGCTGATGATGACAAAGGAGCTGCGCTGGCTGAACCGCGACGCCGAATCGGACTCCGTGGCCCGCATCGCCGACGGGTACCGCGACCGTATGAACGAGGCGGAGCGTCTCTACTCGCAGCTCTACCGGGGTGAGGACGCCGAAGCCTACATGCCCATGGTGCGGCGCTTGGTGGAGCTCGTGCCATCCTATTGGAGCTACTGGGCGGGCTGGGCGGCCTGGAGGGCCTATCGGCCGCGCGAGACCCTGGAGTACTTCGCGCGGGTGGACACGACGGGCCCCGCCGTCACCCCCTTCAGGAAGCTCTTTTACTGGATGGGCATGGGACGAGCGCACCATATGCTTGGGCAGTACGAAGAGGAGCTGGAACTGCTGCGCGCGGGGCGCCGCGAGTTTCCCGACAGCCTGCGATTGGTGGACAGCCATCTCAGAGGCCTTGCCGCCCTGGGGCGGATCGATGAGCTCAACGCCTTGCTGGACACGCTGTTCGCGCTGGGGGTGGAGCGGGTTCCCGGAGGGTTCCGCGCGGTCGACACGCGAGCCCGGGTGGGGGCGGATGCGTTGCGTGCCCACGGCCACCGCGACGCCGCCCGCAAGGTGCTGGAGCGCACGATCGAGTGGATCGAGGCGCGCCCACCCGAGGAGTCTGTGCAATTGCGGTTGGGGTCCTACTACAGGTATTCGCTGGCGGAGTGTCTGTACCGGCTCGAGCGCTGGGATGAGGCGCGCGCGCTGTACGAGGAGTTGCTGGCGGAGAATCCGGAGCGCGCGTGGTACCTGGGACCCCTGGGTGCCATCGCTGCGCGCCTGGGGAACCTTGAGCGCGCGCGGGCGATTAGCGAGCAGCTCGTGGGCAAGCCCGCCGGTCCCCCCGCCTTCCAGCAGGTGCGCCGCGCTAGCATCGCCGCCCTACTGGGGGAGCGGGCAGAGGCCGTGCGCTTGCTGCGCGAGGGCCGCAATGCTGGCATGGACCGAGGTAGGTGGTGGGAAGGAAACCAGGGGATATACAC
>JBDGYO010000541.1:0-2076 GCA_039584015.1 Gemmatimonadota bacterium
GTGCTCCTCCGGTGTGATGGCGAGCTGAAACGGGAGCCAGATGAGCCGACTATCGTCCCAGCGAGTTCGCGCGGCCTGCTCGACGGACTCGATGACTTCCATCCATCCGGCGAATGCGGCCAGGATTGCCGATCGTCTTGCTGGCTGCACCGATGTCGTCGCATCTACCTGGTGAGCGAAACGCTCCATGGCGCGGTGGCGCAGCGCATCGAACACGGAGGCGCTCCGGAGCATGCCGAAGTCGCGGTTGGCTGGCAGCACGACTCCTTCCAGGAGCGCCGATCGAGCCAGGGCGGTAATCTTTTCCGCCGTGTCCTCGTCTGTCGTGCCCGCGCTGTACGCAAACAAGCGACGCAACTGGCGGTGGTAGGCGGCAACCTCGGCTGGGTACGTGTGACCGTCCGGAAACTCATCGTCCACCGCGGCCATCCTTGCCATGACCGTCTCCACTTCGGCCGTCCACTCAACGTCGGTCTGGAGCGAAGATTCCACGAACGGTGTGGTGAGCAGGTCGATCCACAGAGCGGAAGCACGCAATCCGTCCAACAATTGTTCGGTGACCGAGTCGCGAGCCGGTGTCGCGAGCGGAATGGCAGAATATGGCGGTGCGCTCACCGAGATTGTTCGCGGTCGTGTTCGGCCCGCGAGTGGCTGGAAGAGTGGCAAGGTGACGCCGAGCCCGAAGCGCCGGGCGGCCGGCACCCACTCGAATCGGAGCGTGCCACCGTTCCCGAACAAGCCGCCCCGGAGGATGGGGTCCTCGAATGTCAGGATGAAGCGCGGTGGCCAGGGGTCGGGACTTCCCATCTCGACCCCGCCCTGCAGCAACAGCGCACGAATGGTCCCGAACAGGCGCCCACCCCCACGCACCTCACCACCCTCCACCCCCGCGTAAGCCTCCGCCGCCACCCCCAAGATTCCAATCACGGGGCGGACGAGCTCGTGACGAAGCCCAATGAAGGCGACCCCGCCACCGGTGAACCCGTCACGGGTCGCTCCGGTCAGCGACGCACCTCCATACATGGCCAGATGAGGCGGGAGTCCAACGCTCCGTACGGGTGTGTATCGATCGTCGTTGGATTGGCCTCGAGCGCTGTGAACTGCGAGCGTCCCGAGCAGGACTGCGAGGATCAGACGGAGGCCAACGCCGGGGGGGTGATCCAGCGGGACCCGAGAGCGGATTTCGAACATGGCATGAACCTACGGCTCGCTTGGGGCTGACCCTGCCATGCCCGTCTCCAGAAAGAGGGCAACGGTATCGGCAAACATATTTCCGTCTCCCGGCGGCGTGCCGCCATGGTTGCTGGTACGGGCTACCTGGGCCGAGGGTATGTGAACCTGACGCTACGCTCGGCTCGAGCACTGAGACCACCAAACAAGCCCGTTGGCGCTTCCAGGACTGCCTCCAGTCGGTGGGGAAGCATGGAGTTCGGCTCCACAATCAGGTCCACAGTGAGAACTGGCCCTTTGGCTTGCAGCTTTCGATCCCACATACGCAGCTGGAGATGCGCACACTGCGCACCCGTGGAGTCTGGGTGACACGAATCCCAGTCGAGGGCCGCGTACGAGGCTGCCGGGTGGGTCGCCTCCTCATCGAACGCGTCCAGCCACGGTGAGAGCCAACCGTCAGGATCGGAGACCTCGTAGACCTCGCCTACCACCATACTCTTGCCTAGCCACTCTTCAACGAGAGTCGCCTACCACCATACTCTTGCCTAGCCACTCTTCAACGAGAGTCCGCCAGCGGCGACGAGCTAGCTCCGCGTGACTCTCCCGGTCATCGAGTATGAATCGCACAGACGAAGATGGATCGGCCAATCGCAATTCTTGATCGCCCGTCCCAATCGTACGGAGTAATCCGCCGGACTCGCTTATCAGTAGATCAGGATTCGTCACGGCGGTAAGCAGTGAGTCATCGATCGGTGCGCGCATGATCTCTTCACCATTCCGGTGACGAACCAAATCGAAATCGACCGAACGGATTCTCACGCCGCCTTCCACGTGCTCCACCCGCATGGTATAGGAACGTGTCGTGTGGACGGGCCCGATTCCTCGATTCTCGGCATCATCGACTCG
>JBDGYO010000003.1:0-25233 GCA_039584015.1 Gemmatimonadota bacterium
GATTCGCTTGCGGTGCTCGGTTCCGCGGATAGGTTCACTCGTCCCGCAGAACTGGAGGCGTGCAATGCGTCGCATCGTTCTTGCCGTGGCCCTCCTCATCCTCGTCGCGCCCGCGGCACACTCCCAGGTCCTGGTGGTCTCCCAGAACAAGTGCAAGATGGAGAAGCAGGGGGAGCTCCGCGCCTTCTCGGACTCGGCCTGGATTCCTATCGCCCAGGAGTTGGTGAACGAGGGCAAGCTGATCGCGGCCGGCTCGGCGTTTCACTTCTGGGGAGACGAGTGGAACGTGCTGTACTGGTACACCGCGCCCGACGTCCCCGCATTCCTCGAAGCGTTCGGCGACATGATCCAGCGGTCCACCGAGCGCTATCCCGACTGGCTCGGGGAGTGGCAGCAGTCGTGCTGGGAGCACAAGGACAGCATGTACCGCGCGGGGGCTATGACCGAGCCTGCGCCTGAGGGAGGGATGTAGCGCCGCAACCACCGTGACACCCCGGCAGAGAAGCGCCCGGCATGAGCCGGGCGCTTTGCCGTGGTGCTCACTCCTGCTTGGTGGCTTCCCTCTCCCCGGGCACCGGCTCCCCGGAAGGGGCCGGCGGAGGCAGCTGGGCCGCGGCCTTCTCCTCCGCGGCCGTCTTGTCCGCCACCGCCCGCTTGCGTGCCTTCCGCTCGCTCCAGAACCGGCCCTTGTAGTAGAACGACACCACGCCGCCCACGACCAACCCCGTCAGGAACGAGCCGAGCACCAGCAGGGAGGCGCTCGCTTGGATCTGCCAGAACACCACATCGATCCGCACCGCGTGCAGGTTCTGCACCGCGAACAGCAGGACCAGTGCGGTCATGACCGCCACCAGCACCAACCGAATCCGGTCCCAGAGCTCGATGATCTGTTGTTTCAGTCCCATGTGGATCGCCTCAGTTTGCCTAGGCCTCGCCGTCGCCGTCCTCGTACCGCCCGCCCAGCTGCCGCGCCAGGAACCGCTCGGCGGCTGCATAGAACTTGAGTCGATTCTCCGGTTTGGCAAACCCATGTCCCTCATCCTCGAACAGCATGTACTCGTGCTCGATGCCCTTCTCGCGCATCACCTCCACGATCTGCTCCGACTCGGACTGCTTCACGCGGGGGTCGTTGGCACCCTGCGCGATGAGCATGGGGACCCTGATGTCGTCCACCCGGTACAGCGGTGAGCGAGACCTGAGGAAATCCCCGTCCCGCTCCGGCTCGCCCACCCGCTCGTGCAACATCTCGAGGTACGTGGACCAGTACGGCGGAATGGTCTCGATGAACGTGATGAGGTTGCTGGGGCCGACGATGTCCACGGCGCAGCAGAAGATGTCGGGTGTGAACGTGGCACCTACCAGCGCGGCATAACCCCCGTACGACCCCCCGTAGATGGCGATCCGCTCGGGATCGGCATGGCCCTGCTCGATGGCGAACCGGACGGCATCCACCAAATCGTCGTGCATCCTGCCGCCCCATTCCCGATTCCCCGCATTGAGGAACTGCTTCCCGTAGCCCGTGGAGCCACGGAAGTTGACCTGGAGGCAGGCGTAGCCGCGGTTGGCGAACCACTGTGACTCCGGGTCGTACCCCCACTCGTCACGATGCCATGGACCACCGTGCACGTTGAGCACCATCGGAACCGCTCCGCGCGCGCCGGCCGGGAGCGTGAGATAGCCGTGAACGGTGAGGCCGTCTCGCGCCTCGAACGAGATCGGCTCCATGTGGGCGAGCGTGTACTGGGCGAGTACCGGGCGGCTGTAGAACAGGAAGTCGGCCTGCTTCTCCTTGCGGTCGTACGTGTAGTACGAAACCGGGTGGTTGTCCTCCGTGTACGCCACCACCCATACGTCGTCGCCGTGAGTGCGGCTCACCAGCTCGAAGTCACCCGGGTTGAGCTTCGCGATCTCCTTGAGGTCCGCCTCCACCGCGGGATCCAGTGCGGTCCAGTCCTTCCGCGCCCTGGTGAAGGCCACCATCTGGACCTCCTTCGTGTCGGGGTGCACGATGGCTCCGCTCACGTCGTACTCGGGGTCCTCGGCGAGTACGTCGATCTCGCCGGTGGCGATCCCCATGCGGACGAGCCGGGCCGTGTTGCAGTCCCGCGAGTCCACCAGGTAGAGCGACTCACCGTCCAGCGTGAAGCCATAGGGAGCGCTCGTGAGCGCATCATCAGAGCTCCACGTGAGGAGGCTACGCCATTCGCCCTCCGCGTCGTCGCGCACCAGCAGCTCCGTCCCTCCGTCCGCCGTCGCTGCGAGGGCGGCCCGCACTCGGTGGTCCGCATCGGCAACCCATCCCATGACGTTGCCTGGGTTCTTCACCACCAGCTCGAGCCGCCCGCTGGTGAGATCCAGCCGGTAGATATCATGCAGTCGCTCATCCTCTTTGTTCATCGCGACCAGGAGCTCGTCGGGATGGCGCTTGTCGTGCGCGGCGATCTGCACCTGCACGTTCTCGAAGGGAGTGAGGTCCTCCACCGTTCCAGAGGCCAGGTGGACCTTGTGGAGACGCCAATTCTCGTCGCCCCCCACGTCCTGTAGGTACAGGAGATGCTCACCGTCGTGCGCCCAGAAGTAGATGCGCACGCCCCGGTCCCGATCGCGCGTGACAGGGTGGTAGTCGTCTCCGCCGACCTCACCGACCCACACGTTGAGGACGCCCTCGTCGGGTGCGAGGTAGGCCATACGGGTTCCGTCGGGCGAGACCTTGGCGTCGGCCCGTTCGGGGTTGCCGAAGATCACCTCGCGGGGGATCAGCGGTGGGAGGTTCATCAGGTAGTCGGCGTCGGTCATGTCGTCGGGGCGACGCGGAGCGGCAGGTGCGCAGCCGCTCCGGCGTCACTATGGCGAAGCGATGGCCGGATAGAGGTTCGTCTCACCCTCGCTCTTCGCCACGATCACCGCTCCGATGCTGTCACTGAAGATGTTGATCGTGGTGCGGAACATGTCGATCGGGCGGTCCACCGCCAGCATGGTGCCGATGATGAGCCCCACCTGCGCATCGGTGAAGCCGATCGCCTGCGTGACGATGAAGATGACGACCACACCGGCCGCGGGGATTCCCGCCGCCCCGACCGCGGAGAGCAACGCGGTGAGCACGATCAAGAATTGCTGAGACAGATCGAGCTGCATTCCCAGAACCTGGCTGATGAAGATGACGCCGGCGCACTCGTAGAGCGCCGTACCGTTCATGTTCACCGTCGCTCCCATGGGAAGGACGAAGCTCGAGATGGTGTTGGAGACGCCGGCCTTGTTCTCGACATCGCTCATTGTCACGGGCAGCGTCGCGTTCGAGGAGCAGGTCGAGAATGCCGTGACCATGGCGGAGCTCATGGCCCGGAAGTGGTACAGCGGGTTGATGCCGGTCCCGAGATAGAACAGCAGGGGCAGAACGATGAGCAGGTGGATCAGGAAGCCCGTGAGGATCGTCCCCATGTAGAGGCCGAGGGTGATGAACAGGCCGATGCCGGCTGACGCCACGGTCGCGACGATCAACCCGAAGACCCCGAACGGCGCGAAGCTGATCACGACCTGGGTGATCTTCATCATCGCTTCAAAGAGCGCCTCGAAGAATCCCTGCAGGGTCTCACGGCTTCTTGGGCTGATCCGGGTGATGGCGAAGCCGAGGAAGATCGAGAAGAAGATGATCCCCAGCATGTGACCCGACGACATCGCCTCGATCGGGTTCAGCGGGATCATGTCAATGAGGATCTGCCCCGGAGAGCTCGGCGTGCTCAGGGTGGACGGGTCGAAGTCCTCCCCGACCGGGATGTTGGCGCCCACGCCCGGCTTGAAGGCGTTGGTCACCATGATGCCGATCAGGATGGCGAGCAAGCTGGACACGAAGTAGTACGCAAACGTCTTGGCGCCGAGCCTGCCGATGCGCTTCCCGTCACCGACGCTCGCCACTCCACTGACGATCGAGCTGAAGATCAGGGGTACGATGACCATCCGCAGGAGGTGGATGAAGATCGTGCCCAAAGAGGCGATGAGGGCGAACAGCCAGCCGGTGGGCTCTCCATCGTAGACGATCTGGAAGACGACGCCTACGATGACGCCCACGACCATCGCGATCAGGATTTGCCAGTGGAGTTGGAGCTTCATGTTCACGCACCCTCGTCGGCACACGATAGAACAAGAGAATCTACCCTGGCCGTGCCGGTTTCGTAGGAGCGGCTCGACCTCGGGGTTCGGGCAGGCTCACTCAGGGCTGGGACCGGCGGCGGAAGTAGACGGTATAGGCGAACACGTTGAGCGTGACGAGCAACAGGCCGAGACCGATCTGGATCGTCGGCGTGAGACCGGCGGGATAGACGATCGGCACAATGTAGTGCTCGATGAAGCCGCCCTCGTAGCCGGCCTGCCCGGCCTGCCGCCGCAGCGAGACCTCCAAAGGGGTGAGCGGGCAGATCCACCCCATCAACTCGATAGCTGTTCCCCACACCGCGCACGGAATGTGTGCCCACGCCAGTCGGCGCCAGCGCCATGCGAGGAAGCCACCGACGACCACGAACACCACGAACGCGAGGTGCAGCAGCACGACGGCGTCGGCGGCGAGGCGGTAGAGCATGAATGACCCGTGTCAGGAGCCGGCGGCCGGAGTCGCGGACTCCCTCCCCTCCAGCCGATCCATCATGACGGTCGCCGTCAACGTGCCCGTCACGTTCGTCGCGGTGCGCGCCATGTCGGGAATGCGGTCCACGCCCAGGAGCACCGCCAGCCCATCCAGGGGAATGCCGATGGTGCCGAGGGCCGGCGCGAGGCTCAGCACGCTGCCGCCGGGAATGGCCGGGATCGTGAAGGAGACGATAAACGTCGCCAGCACCGCGCCGCTAATACCAGCCAGGGGTATGGACACGCCATAGAGCCACGCGAGGAACACGACGCCGGCGCCCTGGAACAGAGCTGCTCCGGCGCGTCCGATGCCGCCTCCCAGCGAGATCACGAGTCCGGCGACCGTAGGCGAGCAATGGAACTCCTCGTCGGCTGCCTCCAGCATGGCGGGCACCGTGGCGGGAGAGCTCACCGTGGTCGCCGCGACGATCTGGGGCGTCACACATCCCTTGAGGAACTTCCTGATCGACATCTTGGCCACGAACTTCACCACCGGTACGTAGACCGCCGCGATGAAGATGATCTCGCCCACCAGCACGGCTATCACGAAGATCCCCAGGCTCTGTAGCATGGCCCAGCCCGCCTTGGCGGTCACGGGCGCGGCCAGCGCGAACACGCCGAGCGGAGCGATCAGCAGGATCCAGTGCACCAACTTGATCAGCGCCGCCGAGAGACCCTTGGCGAGGGAGAGCAGTGGGTCCTTCTGATCCCGGGGGAGCACGCTGGTCGCCGCCGCCAGGAAGATGGTGAACACGATGAATGGCAGCAGCGCACCTTCGGCGGCTGCGGCGAAGGGATTCGCGGGAATGAGACCGAGGAGAAATTCGATGGGCCCCGGCAACTCGGGCGCCTGCGTCGTTCCGGCGCCGATGATGTCGGTCAGCGATTCGCTGGCAAAGGGGAGCAACGCCTTCATGATCCCCATCCCCAGCAGAACACTGATCACGGTCGTGGCGGCGAAGAAGGCCAGCGTGCCGAACCCCAGGCGGCCCAGCTTGCCGAGATCGCCCATGGTCGCCACGCCCACGAAGATCACCGAGGCCACCAGCGGGATCACCACCATCTTCAGGAGATCGACGAAGGCGTCTCCCAGGGGTTCCACGCCGAGAGCGATCGCCATGAGCAACCGCGAGCCGGTGATCGAAGCCAGCAGCCCCAGCACGAGACCGGCCACCAGCCCCAGCGCGATGGCGATGTTCAGCTTCTTCATCAGTCCTTCGCCATGCTCTCCTTGAGCAGGTTCGCAGCGATGACGTTGCGCTGGATTTCGTTCGAGCCCTCGTAGATCTGCGTGATCTTGGCGTCGCGCAGCAGCTTCTCGACCGGATACTCCTTCATGTAACCGTACCCGCCGAAGATCTGCACCGCGTCCACGGTGACCTTCATCGCAGTGTCCGAGGCGTGGGTCTTACAGATGGCCGATGCCATGGAGATGTTCTTGGCGCCCGTGTCGATCATGCGGGCGGCGGAGTAGACCAGAGCCCGTGAGGCCTCCACCTGGATCGCCATGTCGGCCAGCATGAACTGCACCCCCTGGAACGAAGCGATGGGGTGGCCGAACTGCTTGCGGATTCGGGCGTAGTGCGCCGCCTCGTCGAGGGCCCGCTGGCCGATGCCCAGGGCCTGTGCCGCCACGCCGGGCCGTGCCTGGTCGAACGTCCTGAGCGCCACGATGAAGCCCATGCCCTCTCGGGCAAGCAGGTTTTCCTTGGGTACGCGACAGTCATTAAAGATCACCTCTCGCGTGGCAGAGGCGCGAATGCCCAGCTTGTTCTCCTTCTTCCCGAACTCGAGCCCCGGTGTGTCCTTGTCCACGATGAAGCAGCTCGCGCCGCGGGCTCCCTTCTCCTTGTCGGTGAGCGCGATGACGGTGTAGACCTCGGCCTCGCCGCCGTTGGTGATCCACTGCTTGGTGCCGTTTAGAACGTAGTGGTCACCGTCTTTGGCGGCCGTAGTGCGGATGCGGGCGGCGTCGGAGCCGGCATCGGCCTCCGTGATGGCGAACGCCGCGAGCTTCTCACCCCGTGCAATGGGCGGCAGGTACTTCTGCTTCTGTTCTTCGTTGCCGAACAGCAGAATGGGGAAGGTGCCGAGCCCCGTTCCCCCGAAGGTCAGGGCGATGCCGGCGCACCCCCACGAAAGCTCCTCGGTTACCAGAGAGGTCTCGAGTACCCCCCCGCCCATCCCGCCGTACTCCTCGGGGATCGGCACGGAGAAGATGTCCGAGTCCGCCAGGATCTTCACTATGTCCCAGGCGAACTCACCGCTCTCGTCATACTGCGCCGCGACAGGCTTGATCTGTTCCTCTGCGATCTGATGGCAGAGGTCCTTGATCATCTGCTGTTCTTCGGTGAGGAGATAGTCGATGCTCATCCGCGTCCACTTCCTGTCCGTGCACAGGCCACGGGTGGACTGAGGCCCGCTGGGAGGGTAGGGCGGGCCTCAATCGCAGTCCAAGGGGATAGATCGGGTATCAACCTATCGAGGGAAGCGGGAGGAGGCCACCCGGCGGTCCCCCGGAGGCATGGCGGGACGCCCCGTGTTGGGGTAGGTTGTATCCCTTTCCTGACGGCACTGTGACCGGAGGATGCCGTGAGACACGCACAGAGGACGGTACCGCGTTGGGCGCTCATCCTGGGGGCGTCGAGCGGATTTGGTGAGGCCACCGCCCGAGAGTTGGCCAAGGCCGGGTACGACATCTGCGGCGTGCACCTGGACCGGGGCGCCGGGAAGCAACGCGCCAAGGACATCCAGGAGGACATCGAGGCGAGCGGCCGGAGGGCCCTCTTCTTCAACATGAACGCCGCCGATGAGGAGAAGCGCAACGACGTGCTGAACGCGCTCGTCGACGACGTCGAGAAGAACGGTGGCACGGTGGCCGTGCTCATGCACTCGCTGGCTTTCGGCACGCTCAAGCCATACATCGCGGACGATCCGGTCACCAAACGTGGCATGAACATGACGCTGGACGTCATGGCCCATTCGCTGGTCTACTGGGCGCAGGAGGTGGTGGCGCGCAACCTGATGACCGAGGGCGGGCGCATCTTCTGTATGACCTCGTCGGGCTCCAACCGGGTGATCCCCTCCTACGGTGCCGTGTCGGCCGCCAAGGCCGCGCTCGAGTCGCACGTGCGGCAGCTCGCCGTTGAGCTCGCGTCCTACGGCGTGACTGTGAACGCCGTCCGTGGCGGTGTGACCAGGACCCCGGCGGCCGAGCGCATCCCCGAGAGCGACGCGCTGTTCGTGGAGGCCGTGCATCGCAACCCCCACAAGCGGCTCACCACGCCCGAGGACATCGCGCAGGCGATCGTGGCACTGTCGAAGCCGGGAACCGATTGGATCACCGGCAACGTGATCAACGTGGATGGGGGAGAGGAAGTCTCGGGCTAGGGAGGGCTAGCGGCTCTTCAGGCGCAGTTGCTCCAGCTCCTCCTCGAGCGACTCCAGGCGCTGCAGCACCTCGTCCTCTTCGGGCTCGGACGCCACGATCGGCACGCCGCGGCGGTTGAGCAGGGTTTCCACCAGGGTATCGGTATATCCCACCACGGCGTGCGAGATGCCGCGATCGAGAATCCTGTTGAGCCTCAGCACCGCGGCCATCGATTGGCGGGCAGGCAGCGTGGCGATCGGCTCCGACAGGAAGTGGATCAGGATCTCGCGGAGCTGCTGCAACTCCTCCACCACCTCGCCGGCAGCGAGGCCCCGGTTGGCTGCGGTCTGGCCGTACACCTCGCTAGCGGTGAACCACAGCTCGGCGACCTGGCGCCGCAGCGGTCCGGCCGATTCGATTAGGATGTCGACCAGAAGGGCTAGGTGCCGCTCGACAGTGGGGGTGCGGACGTGGGGGGCCTCCTGCACACGCCCGATGACCCATTGAGCCCACTGCTCAACGAGCCTGTCGCGGTTCCCGCGAAGCGCACGGCTGACGGCCTGAAGAGCCGGGTTAGACGGCCGCATCGTCAGGCCCATGCCGAAAGTCCCTGCATGCTACGCACGAGGTACGAAATCTAATTTCGGTCCCACTGGGAGGTCAAAGTAGGCCATGGCAACCGTTACCAAAACCCCCTTCGAGCTGAAAGGTGCTGACGGAGGCGCTCTGCGCGGTGATGTCCGCACCCAGGAGCGAGGCGAGGGCCGGCCCGCGGTGATCGTGTGCCACGGTTTCAAGGGATTCAAGGATTGGGGGCACTTTCCCTACCTTGCCGACCGTCTGGCCCGCGCCGGAATGACGGCCGTCTCGTTCAACTTCTCGGGAAGCGGCGTGGGCCCCGACGGCGAGTCGTTCTCGGAGCCCGAGCGGTTCGGGCACGCCACCTACTCTGCCGATCTCGCGGACCTCGAGAGCGTCGCTACCGCGTTGGCGGCGGGCAAGCTGCTGGAGGACTTGGCGACACCCACGGCCCTGGGTGTTTTCGGCCACAGCCGCGGCGGCGGCCTTGCGGTCCTGTTTGCCGCGGCGCGCCCTGAGGTGCAGGCGCTCGCCACCTGGGCGGCCATTGGCAAATTGATTCGCTGGGACGACGCGACGCTGGCCAAACTGAGGGACGAGGGGAGGGCGGAGGTCGTGAACATGCGCACCGGGGAAGTGCTGCCGCTCTACCCCGACGTGGTGGAGGACTTCGAAACCCACAAGGATGGCAAGCTGGACCTGCACGCGGCGGCGGCTCGCATCCAGGTTCCCTGGCTCATCGTGCACGGCGCGGCGGACGAAGCCGTGGCCCGGTCGGATGGGGAGATGCTGCACGGCCTCACGAACGGAACGGCACGCCTGGAGATCATCCCGGGGGGTACGCACACGCTGGGCGCACGCCACCCGTGGGCGGGATACACACCAGAGCTCGAGCGGGGGATGGACCTGACGACGGAGTGGTTTACCCGCCACTTGCTGTGACGGGCTGAGAAACAACCGGGCGGCCCCTCGAGGGAGCCGCCCGGCGCGCGCTACAGTCCAGCCGCGCGGAGTGGGTCGACCGTTTCTGGTCGACCGGTGAGTACCGCTGCGAGACGCCGCCGGCGCAGAAGCAAGCTGGCTGCCGTCGCCGCTACGACCGTTGCGAGCGCGAGTAGACCGACACCAAAGCTTCTGATACGTACCTCCCTGAGAGAGTGGCGCGTCGCGATCAAGGGCCATCGCTCGCGAACAATATAGTGATCTACGCAATACCTCTTACCCCAACTTGTGTCGTTCGTTTCGGATTTGCGTCGTGGTTACGTCACATTGCTGCTGTGCGCCTGCACACTGGTACAAAACGCTCCACCTTGCCGACCCGAGTCACCCGTCGCCCTGCCGCAGTACATTGCACGACGAACCCAGAGTCACTCACCGTCCTATGACACATCCCAAGTTCGAGCGCTTGCGTCAGCGCGTCGTGACTCACGTTCCCGAACGAGCTACGGGTCCTGGCAAGATCGAGGCCGCGGTTGCGATCGTGCTCGTGCCGACCAGCGATGACCTCGAGCTCCTGATCATCAAGCGTGCCGAGGAACCCGGCGATCCGTGGTCGGGACAGATGGCGCTGCCGGGAGGCCGGCGAGACGAGGGCGACGACGATCTGCTCGCGACGGCCACGCGCGAGACGCTCGAGGAGACGCAAGTGGTGCTGCCGCGCAGCAGCCTGTTGGCGGAGCTCGACGACCTCGCGCCCGTGACGCCGGTGCTGCCCCCCATCGTGGTGCGACCGTTCGTGTTCGGGCTGGAGCAGAGACCGACGGTGACGCCGAGTGCCGAGGTGGCGCTTCACGTGTGGACCTCGCTGAGCGAGCTTCCGCGGCAGGCGGCCGAGAGCCGGGTGACGGTGCGCGGGGTCGAGGTCACCCGACCCTCCTACCTCGTGGGCCCCCACGTCGTCTGGGGGATGACCCACCGTATCCTGAGTCGTTTCTTGGACTTAACGCGCTGATCCCATCCGGGAGCTTGTCTGAGCCGGCCCGCAATCCCAGATTTAGGCTAGGTTAATCTTGGGATTCAATTCGGGAAAACCGTAGCGGCGGAGCCCGATGAGCGCAGACGCCAAGACCACGGGGTACAGCCGGTCCACCGAGGACTATCTCAAGGCCATCTACGAGCTCGAGACGCAAGGCTCCCCGGTGCAGACCAGTGCCATTGCCGAAGCGTTGGAAATCGCGCCTCCCTCGGTGAGCGGCATGGTGAAGCGGTTGTCGGAGTCGGACCTCGTCGAGCACGTGCCGTATCGTGGGGTGCGGCTCACCGACTCGGGCCGCCGCGCGGCGCTCAGGATGGTGCGGCGACACCGTATCGTGGAGACTTACCTCACCCAGAAGCTGGGGTACGATTGGGACTCGGTGCACGACGAGGCCGAGCGGCTCGAGCACGCGGTGTCCGACGAGCTGATCGAGCGCATGGCCATGGCGCTCGGCAACCCGCAGTACGATCCGCATGGCGCACCGATCCCCACCAAGGACGGTGCGGTCGAGGAGCAGGACCTGCTCCCCCTGTCCGACGTGCCGGTGGGGAGCATGGCGGAGCTTCGGATGGTGAGCGATCGGGACCCGGATCTATTGCGCTACATCGCTTCGCTCGGGCTCAAGGTGGGCGTCGCCTTCGAGGTGATCGGCCGCCAGCCCTTCAAAGGCCCGGTCACAATCCGGCTGCCCGGCACCCCACCCAAGGACCAGGCCATCGGTCACGAGCTCGCACGGGCTCTCCAGTGCTGGGAGCTGGAGGGGGAGGTGGGGTAGGTGGTGCCGGCTCCTCTGAAGCTCGCCGGCCTTCTGATCGGCCTCGTGCTGGCGGTAGTCGGGCTCGTGATCGCGCACGACTTCTGGGTCCGGCCTGAGAACCGGTGGCTGCCGCAGTGGCTGGGCGGCGTGATGCTGTTCGGTCCCACGCTCGCAGCGCTTGGGGGCGTTCTGGCCTGGCTCTCGTCGGGGCGGCTCATCGGGGAGCTGGCGGCGTACGTGTTGGCGAGTGGGGTGCTTCTCCTCGTGGGGACCCTCATCTTCTGGTACTCGCCGACCATGCTGTTGGCGCTCGGATTGCCCGGCTTGGTGCTGGTGGGGGCGGGCGCGTTGGTCATGTACGCACACCGGGACGGGTGATGTCAGAAGCCGATTGACATCCCCACCGTAACCCCGCCGCCCTGCGGGAGAACGCTCACCCGCACGATCTCCATCGGTACGTTCTCCCAGCGCTCTGTCTTGATGAGAGCGCCTGTCAGCGCACCGAGGGGTATGCCGATCAGCATGCCGGTAGCCCCCGTCATCACGATGCACTCGTCGCGGCTGAAGATGAAACTGTCCTCGCACCCCGCGGCGCCGGCGAGCGCACCGATGGCCGCCCCCGCGAGCGTGCCGACCCACATGCCGGTCTTCCAGTTGGACTTCATGCCCCGGCTCACCTCCAGTCGATCGATCTCGGCAACAGCGACCGACCGCGAGTCCGAGGTGCGGTCGTCGACACCGTGCACTACCAGCGTGTCGCTCAAGAGATCGAAGATGGTGCCTACGAACCTCCCGTCGATTCGCACCCGAGTGCCCTCGGTGAGATCCTGACCCTGCTGGGCCGCCAGGTAGGTCGGCGTGATGGCGATGAGAGCGAGGAGAATCGGGTAGCGCCGCACCGTCGGCTCCTGTTCGAGACGCGAACAGGCTGCCGGCGCTCCGTCAAGCCGACGTCAAGCCGAGATCAGGCCTCCTTGGAGCGCTCCAGCCCCCAGAGGATCCCGGCCAGCCGCTTGTCCCGGGCCGGCTTGATCACGTCCACCTGCTCCTCGTAGGCCCGCTCGATCATGTGAATCAGGCGGCGCTGTTGCTCGGGTTCCAGCTGGGACCATGTGGGCAGGTCTTCCCAGATGGTCTCGAACGTGCGGAGCAGCTGCTGCAGGAACCCGGCTACGCCACGGTCCCCCGCGGCCAGGTGGTAGGTGAGGTGAGGGCCGGCCGCGGCCCAGCCCAGTGCGGGGCCGAGCGAGATGGCCCGGTCGAGGTCATCCACGTCGATCACGCCAGTGAGCACCAAGTCGATCGCCTCGCGCCACACCGCTGCCGCGATGCGATTCGCCACGGTGCCCGGCACCTGCTTCTTGATCACGACCGGAATGCGACCGAGCGCGTGGAGCCAGCCCTTGACCAGCTCCACGATGGCCTTGTCCGCGTCCGGCCCCGGCATGAGCTCCACCAGAGGGATGAGCTCGGGAGGATTGAGGGGGTGCGCGATGAAGCAGCGCCCCTTGCGGAGACAGCGGGCCGCGACGTCGCCGGGACCGAGCCCGCTGGTGGAGCTGGTTACGGCGCGCGCCCCTCCGGCCACCGACTCGATCGCCTCGAAGATCCGCTGCTTGGTAGCCAGGTCCTCGGGGCCGGCCTCGATCACCCACTGTGCCTCGCCACACGCCTCCAGGATTGAGCGGGCCAGCCTGAGGCTCGAGATGCCGGCCTCGACCGTGGCCGCGTCGGCGCGTTTGAGCAGGGAAAGAGAGCGCGCCCGCGCGATCACTTCCTCCTTGGCGTCGAGCAATGCGGCCATCTCGACGTCGTAGATCGAGACGGGCCATCCATGGGCCGCGCATAACGCCGCCCACCCCCGTCCCACACCTCCGGCACCGACTATCGCGACACGAACCTGCGCCTCAGCCATGTCTCTCCTCCGTGAACACGCGCCCCAGCAACTCCCGCATCGTCGGAATGTCCACCCCAACCGCCACTTGCGTCGCCGTACCCTCGGCGCTCTTCATCGTATGTCCCCGGTGCTCGCCGTCACCAAGGTTCACGTCGAGCCGCAGTTGCGCCAGAGTCAGGAGCCCCGGCGAGAGGAGTTCTCCCAGGGGCAGGACGTCGTTCACCACACAGCCCCGGAGTCGCTCCCGGGCACAGTGGAACTCCACGTAGAACCGCAGGGCCTTGCCGAGCCATGCAGTGAGCGGATCACCGGAGTCCACGAGCTGCTCCACCTCCGCTCCGGTGAGCGTCATCTGGCGGGTGACGTCGAGTCCCACCATCACGGTGGACAGCCCGGAGCGCAGCACGACACCTGTCGCTTCGGGATCGCTCCAAGCGTTGAAGTCGGCCCAGCGGTTGGTGTTTCCCCGCTCGTGCACGTTGCCGAACATGCCGAGATGCCGGGAGACGCGGGAGCGCACCATCTCGGCATCGGCCTGCAAGGCGTGCGCGAGGTTGGTGAGGGGACCCAGGGTCACGAGCGTCACCGGCTCGCGGGCGGATCCAAGCACCTCGAGCAACACGGTCGGGTCGGCGACCACTGGCCGGGCCTCCGGCACCGGGGCGTATCCCACGCCCGTGGGTCCGTGCGTCTCGGGTGCCGTCACCAGCTCTCGCACCAGCGGCCGCTCGGCACCAGCGCGAACAGGGATGTCGGCGCGGCCCGCCAACTCCAGCAGCGCCCGGGCGTTGCGTGTGGTCGCGGCGAGTGTGGCGTTTCCGTACGTTGTCGTGACCGCCAGCACCTCCAGCTGGGGCGATCGGGCGGCGAGCGCGAGGGCTACGACGTCGTCTATTCCGGGATCAGAGTCGATGACCGTCGGCAGGCCGGATTGGCTGGCGGGCATGATTGCCTAAGATATGTTAGCGAGACAGCTGGAGGCACGGTTCGTTTACTGAGGCGTTATAACCACATCTGGAGGAGACCATGCGACAACGCCCTCTGGTTTTCTCGGTTCTCCTGGCCACTGTCGTGGCCGGCTGCGCGCCCCCGGCCGCGACGCAACTCGAGGCCAATAAGGAACTAATCCGGCAGTTCACCGACATCATCAACGCCGCCGACTGGGACGCGCTCGACCAGGTGGTGGCCGAGGACCTCCGCCGGCACAGCCAGGCCACGGCCGGCCCGCCGGTGACCTCCCTCGAGGAGTTCAAGCAGCTGCAGCAGTCCTTCTTCACGAGCATGCCCGACCAGCGTATCGACATCCACACGCTCGTCGCCGAGGGCGACATGGTGGCTGCCTACGCGACATACTCGGGTACGCAAACCGGCCCCATGGGTGACTTCCCGGTCACAGGGGAGCGCGCGGAGGTCGAGTTCCTGGCCCTCTTCCGGCTCGAGGAAGGCAAGATCGCGGAGATGTGGGCCGAGTGGGACAACGTCGCTATGCTCACCCAGCTCGGCCTGTTTCCTCCTCCGGTTCCGGCGGGCGGATAGGGGCGCATGAGCTCGAGGCGCGGGAATGCCTGACGACCCCAAGTCCCAGTACGCGGCGCTCATCGAGGAGTTCGGCAAGAGCTGGGAAGCGGGTGATGCCGAGCGCATGTGCGACGTCTTCACCGAAACGGCCGTGTTCTCACCCGACCCGTTCGGAAGGTCGCTGCAGGGGCGCCCGGCGGTGGCGCAGTACTGGAAGGACATTCCTCACGACCAATCGGAGATCTCGTTTCGCTACGGGGAGATCTTCGCGGCCGGCCCCTGGTTCTCGACCGAGTTCAAGTGCACCTTCAGGCGGCGGCGCACCGGCGAGCCGGTGGATGTGCGCGGCGCGCTCTTCTGTGAGACCGAGGAGGGGAAGATTTCGGAGATGCGGATGTACTGGCACAGAGTGAAGGGATAGCGGTGGACCTGCTGGTCGGCACCCAGGGTTGGGACTACGGCGCCTGGGTGGGCCCGTTCTACCCTCGGGGCACCAAACCGGGGGAGATGATCGGCGTCTACGGTCGGGCCTTTCAGACGGTAGAGGTCGTTTCCACGGCGTACGGCCTTCCGTCCGATCCGGCGATTCAGAAGTGGAGCCGCGATACGCCTTCCCAGTTCAGATTTGCGCTGCGACTCCCCCAGGCCATCACACACGAGCGGCGCTTCACCGACAGCGACAAGCTGGTCCGCCGGTTCCTGGACCGGGTGAGCCCGCTGGAGGATCGCCTGGGGCCGATTCTCATCCAGATGAGCCCGGCCTTTCGGGCCGCCGGCGGCAACCAGACGGTCTTGGAGAAGTTCCTTCATGAGCTGCCATCGGGGTTTCACTGGGCGGTAGAGTTCCGGGATCCCGGATGGACGACGCCGGCGGTGGCCGAGATGCTGCGGCGGCTGAACGTGGCGACCGTGTTGGCCGACGGCCGGTGGATCCGGCGAGAGCAGATGATGGAGCTCGCGATCGAGCCCACAGCCGACTTCGCGTACGTGCGGTGGCTGGGGACCGGCAAGCGCCTGGCCGACTTCTCCTTCGTGCAGCTGGAGCGGGAGCGTGAGATCGAAGCGTGGGCCGAGACCGTGCGCACTCTGGGGACGCGCGTCGGCAGGGTGTACGGCTACTTCAGCAACCACTTCCAGGGGCATGCGCCGCAGAGCGCACGGAAGCTGCAAGACTTGTTGGGACAGGGACCAGTGAGCCCGGGAGCATTGCGCGAGCAAGCTGAACTCTTCTAATTACTGCACGCTCCTGAGAGGAAGCTCGTGGCGTCCCGAACAGTCCTCTTCATCGACGACGACCCAGATGTCCTGCGCACGCTCGGGGATTACTTCGAGCGCATGGGGTACGACGTTCATCGCGCGCCGTCTGGCAAGGAAGGGATCGAGCTCTGGAAGCGCGTCCAGCCGGACGTGACCGTGCTCGATCTCTACATGCCGGAGATGAATGGGCTGGAGGTGCTGGAGCAACTGCGTCACCGCAAGGCCATGGTGATCATGCTGACCGCATACGGGGATGTCGAGTCGGCCGTCGAGGCGATGCGGCTCGGGGCGGAGAACTTCCTCACGAAGCCGATCGACATGACCCACCTGGTCCTGGCGGTGGAGAAGGCTGGGGAGAAGAGTAGCCTGCACCGCGAAGTGGTCGAGCTGCGCGAGCGCCTCACTCCCA
Source organism: Gemmatimonadota bacterium (assembly GCA_039584015.1). Taxonomy (GTDB): domain Bacteria; phylum Gemmatimonadota; class Gemmatimonadetes; order Gemmatimonadales; family GWC2-71-9; genus WVYX01. The sequence continues at coordinate 16,380 of JBDGYO010000003.1, forward strand.
ACATCAAGCGCCGTCTGCTCCGGGTAGCCCTACTCCTCATCCTGATCGTCATTTCGGTCGCGCTCGGTCGCTGGATCGGGGATACGGGTGAGAGCGCACGGCCCCGTGCCGGCATTCCGGTGCCGGTCGATTCGCAACCCGAGCCGGGGTCCGCCTCCGAACTGGACTCCAACCCGTAGACAGCGCCAGTGGTCCTGACCGGGCAGGAACTAGCGACGCGGTGTACCGCGTCGTTTTCTTTTCGTCATATGCGCTTCACGATGTCACGGCTGCCCCGGGTGGCGGGACTGCTCTTGCTCGCGGCGCTCGGCCCAAGTCGGCTCGCGGCCCAAGCGCCCGCCGATCCCGAGGTCGTGCTCGCGACCACCACGTCGGTGCGAGACGCCGGGTTGCTGCAGGAGATTCTCCCGGCCTTCGAAGAGTCGCGCGGCTACCGCATCAAGGTGGTTGCGGTTGGCAGTGGCCAGGCGATGGAGCTCGGGAAGCAAGGCGAGGCCGACATCCTCATCCTCCATGCACCGGACCAGGAGCGCGAGTTCGTATCGGCGGGGTTCGGCACCGAGCGGCACGCGCTGATGCACAACGCGTTCGTGGTCGTGGGCCCCGGCGACGATCCGGCCGGAGCCAGGGGGTTGGATGTGCTTGCGTCGCTGCGCTCGATTGCGCGGGGCCATGTGCTGTTCGTCTCGCGGGCCGACCGCTCGGGAACGCACGTCAAGGAGTCGGGGCTATGGGCGCTGGCCGGGGTGGAGCCCGACCGCTCGTGGTACCGCGAGTCGGGACAGGGAATGAGCGCCACCCTCCAGATTGCCAACGAGCTGCGTGCCTACACGATCACCGATATCGGGACGCTGCTGAGTCACAAGTACCCGCTGGACCTCGAGGTGCTGGTGGAGGGGGATTTGCGGCTGGCAAATCCGTACCACGTCGTGCTTGCCAACCCGGAGCGGTTTCCGTGGCTCAACGCGGCGGGTGCCGGTGCGCTGCGGGACTATCTGCTGTCGGTGGAGACGCAAAGGGCCATCGGCGCGTTCGGACGAGAGCGCTTCGGTCGGTCGCTGTTCGAACCGATCGTGCGATAGAACCACCGCTCTGTTTGCGTCCCGGGGCTCGGCAGGACCCCCGGCCTCGCTGAGCCCGCCATTCTGGAGCTTGCCGCCTTACGGCCCTCCCCCAAATCGTTCTATCTTCCTCCCATGCCCGATCTCCACCTCCTCGTGGCTCAGACCCGGCCCCGCAAGGGCGACTACGCCGAGAACCTGCGTCAGGTGGGTGCGGTGTTCGGTCAGGCGGCGGGCATGGAGGAGCCGCCGGGGCTGATCGTGTTCCCCGAGACCGCACTCACCGGCTACTTCCTCGAGGGTGGTGTGCGCGAGCTCGCCGTCACGGCGGGGACGCTGTTCCGCGATCTCACTGCACAACACTCCCTCTCCGGTGCTCCACCGGTCGACATCGTGATCGGGTTCTACGAGGAATTCCGCAACCGCCACTACAACTCCGCGTTGTATGCATCGTTGGGTGGGGCCGAGCCTGGCATCAAGCACGTGCACCGCAAGGTGTTCCTACCCACCTACGGCCTGTTCGACGAGGAGCGCTTCGTGGACCACGGACATTCGGTCCATGCCTTCGACACCCGGTGGGGCAAGGTGGCGCTGGTGATCTGCGAAGACGCCTGGCACACGATCGTGCCGATGCTGGCAGCGCTCGACGGCGCACAGCTGTTGATCGTGCCGAGCGCATCGCCGGCTCGTGGTGTGGCGCCCGATGCCGAGCAGGGGAACGACCCAGAGAGCCGGCCCACCAGCGTACGGCGCTGGGAGATTCTGGCCCGGCAGATTGCCGACGAGCACGGTATGTACGTCGTGTTTGCCCAACTCGGTGGCTTCGAGGGAGGCAAAGGCCTCCAGGGCAGCTCGCTGGTGGTAGGGCCGCAGGGCGACGTGCTGGTCCGCGGACCCGTGTTCGACGAAGCCCTTATCTCCGCCAGGCTCGACTACGACCAGATCACGCGGGCGCGATCGGAGCAGCCGCTGCTGGCCGACCTGGAGCTCCAGCTGCTGAACCTGCTCAGAGCTTCAGAAGCCGCGCGCCCCGCCCTGGAATACGATCCGGAGGACGAGTGCCCACGCACGCCGAAGCCCGCTAAGCCGGCCAAGCACGAGGTGCGGGTCGAGGCGGGATGGGGCGATCCGACCACGATCGATCCCGCCCTCACCGAGCAGTGGCTGGTGAGCTTTCTGCGGGATGAGGTCGCGCGGCGGCGGGGGTTCGAGAAGGGGATCGTGGGGCTCTCGGGCGGCGTGGATAGCGCGGTCACTGCCACACTCGCTGCACGGGCGCTGGGGAAGCAGAACGTGATCGGCGTGCGCATGCCATACCGCACCTCGAGCAAGGAGGGCCTGGAACACGCCGCGCTGGTGGCGCAAGAGCTCGGGATCGAGCTCCTGACCGTGGATATCACGGGAGCCGTGGATGCGTACCTGGATGCGGCCGATCCGGAGGCCGAGCCCACCCGCCGCGGCAACGTGATGGCCCGCATGCGGATGATCACGCTATTCGACCTGTCGGCGAAACACCGGGCGCTACCGCTGGGCACGGGGAACAAGACCGAGCGCCTGCTCGGCTATTTCACATGGCACGGCGACGACGCGCCGCCAGTCAATCCCCTGGGCGATCTGTTCAAGACCCAGGTGATCGCGCTGGCGCGGCATCTCGGTGTCCCGGACGCGGTCGTCGCGAAGCCCGCGACAGCCGACCTCGTCGTGGGACAGACCGACGAGGCCGACTTGGGTATCACCTACGAACGTGCAGACCGGATACTCCACTGGCTGCTGCTGGGCTACAAGCAGAGCCGGGTGAGTGCCATGGGGTTCGACGCGAAGGACGTCGAGACGGTGGCCCGCCGGCTGCATTCGACCCACTGGAAACGGCGCCTTCCCACAGTCGCGATGGTGAGCAGCACGACGATCGGGGAGAGCTACCTGCGCCCGGTGGATTACTGAGCCGTGCGCATCTACTCTCAGAGGGGGAGGACGGAACCGTGACCCCATTACAGACGCCGTTGCCTTCGGCTCTGCGCTCGGATGTGGCGGATGATGTTCTGCGGCAACTCACGAGGCTGAGTGACATCGTGCGACACCTGGCGTTCGCTGGAATCGCCTGCATTTGGGTTCTGCGGTACGGGGACATGTGGGGACCGGTGCTCACGATCGAGTTGACCGTGGCTGCCTTCTTCCTGATCTGTGCTCTGGGCACGGATCTGCTGGAGGCGGGACTCCGCGTTGTCGTGTCCGCCCGCGGCGGCACGCTCTCTCTCGATGACGACGCCTTGGGACGGGGCTGGCGGTACTGGATCAAAGGGTCGCCGGAAAGGGTGCTTTTGTTCCTCAAGCTGGGCTTGGTGGTCATGGCGTACTTGTGGCTGTTGGCGCACATCTATGCCGTGATCGTGCAATTGCAGGTTATTTGAGGGACCACGCGCAGGCGAAACATGCCGTTCACGTATCACATCGACACCGAGCGCAACCTGGTGACGGTCGAGGCGAAGGGCAGTATCACCCCGCAGGAGGCCTTCGCAACGTTCGACGAGGTGGTCGCGCATCCCGAGTTCCGACCGGACATGAAGGTGCTGTCGGATCACCGAGAGATGGAGACGGTCGTGAGCGTGGAGTTCGTGAGGATGTTTCTCGGGCGCGTGAGTCAGATGAAGGAGGTCCTGCAGCAGGCCCGGTGGGCGTTCGTGGAACGCGGACTGGTGCGGTACGGGATGGCGCGCATGGCCTCGATCCTCTCCGATCCGCTTGGAGTCAAGCTGCGCGCATTCCGCAGCATATCCGAGGCCCGCGAGTGGCTCGGACTGGAGGAGGAGTGATGGCTGCCGCACCCGATCTCACCCCCCGGAGGGTCGCCGAGTCGCAGACGATCATGACCGAGCTCATGATGCCCAGCATGGCCAACAACCGCGGCAACGTATTCGGCGGGGTCATTCTGTCGTTGGTGGACAAGGCAGGAGCGGTGAGCGCGATCCGGCACGCGGGTGGACCTTGCGTCACCGTCTCGGTGGATCGGATCGACTTCCGCGAGCCCATCCACCTCGGGGAGCTCGTGATCGCCAAGGCGAGCGTGAACTTCGTGGGGAAGACTTCCATGGAGGTAGGCGTGCGCGTCGAGGCCGAGCACGTACCCTCCGGTAAGCGGCGCCACACCAACAGCTGCTATCTCACCTTCGTCGCGATCGATGAGCGCGGCCGGCCCCGGCAGGTCGCACCGATGGCGCCGGAGAGCGCCGACGAGAAGCGGCGCCACGAGGCGGCGAAGACGAGGCGGGCGCTGCGCGAGCAGGCCGAGACCGGGTGAAGTACGAGCGGGTGGCGGTGGTGCTGAGTGGGGGAGGGGCGAAGGCCGCCGCCCACGCGGGGGCGATGCGGGCACTCGAGGAGTGGGAGGTGAAGCCGGCCCACTACGTTGGCACGTCTATGGGGGCGGTCGTGGCCGCGATGTTCGCCTGCGGCCTGGACTACGACGACGTGTTGAAGCGCATGTTGCTGATTACGCGGCAGGACGTCGCCACCCCTTCCACTTCACTGCTGCTGGGGCCGTTCGCCACCAGCCTCCTCTCGGGCAAGAAGCTGAGGGACGCGATCCGCGAGCTGGTCCCGGCCGAGGCGTTCTCCGATCTGAAAACCCCTCTTACGGTAACGGCGGTCGACAGCCGTACCGGCCAGCTCGCGTTGTTCGGAGCCATGGGCTTCGAGCGGGTCTCGCTGGTGCAGGCGCTGTATGCGTCGTGCGCGTTGCCCATCTACTACCCGCCTGCGGTCATCCAGGATCGGGAGTTCGTGGACGGAGGGCTGAGGGCCGTACTGCCGCTGGACGTGGCCAACGAGGCGGAGCCCGATCTGATCGTGGCGTCAGAAGCCGGGCCCTCGTTCTTTGCCGATCCGGTAGAGCCCACACTCCCGGTTCCGCCGATGGTCACAGCCCACAACGAGTCGATGCGGATTCTCATGGCCGCCCAGACCGAGGAGACCATCGCCCGGTGGCGGGACGGGCCGGTGCCGCTGGTCCTCGTGCGACCACGCCTTGGGAGTGGTGCGACCTTCGCCGTGAACATGGTCGTAGGGTACGTCGAGGAGGGGTATCGCGCGGCTCAGCGGGCGCTACGCGAGTACCTGGACCCGGAGTGAATCGGCTCACCTTGCCCCGCGCGCCAGTGATTACCTTTCAGCGCATGCCGAACTCGGGGCCTTGCTCCACTCCCTCCGGACGCCCCGCGGCGAGGTGCGCTCATGGCTGAGAAGACGGCGGTCCGGTACTTCACGCGGGAAGAGGCAAACTCCTCGATTCCATATGTCTCCCGCATTGTGGGGGACATCGTTGCGGAGTACGAGAAGTGGCGTGACTGTATCTTCCGCTACGAGGTGATCGCGGCCAAGAGCACCGCCGAGAGCGAGGCGGAGACTGAGGAGCAGGAGGAGCTCCGTCAGGAAGTGGACACCGTCGCGCAACGCATCAATGCCTACATCGACGAACTCTCACAAGTCGGCTGCATCTTCAAGGGCTTCGATGGCGGGCTCGTGGATTTCCGCAGTCAGCTCGAGGGACGGGATGTCTTCCTCTGCTGGAAGATGGGAGAGCCCGAGGTCCAACACTGGCACGAGCTGGACTCCGGCTTCGCCGGCCGCCAGCCGCTGGTGACCGAGCTCCAGAAGGGAGAGTCTGACTAGTGGTCCTCTTCGTGCACATGCTGGGTATCGTCTTCTGGCTTGGCGGCGCTCTCGTAGCCCTCGCCATCGACTACGGTGTGAAGGGAGAGAGTCCCGAGGTGCGGGTGGGCGTCGCGCGGCAGCTGGCCCGTATACACACCATGGTGATCGGGCTCGGCGCACTGCTGGCGACTGCGACGGGTGTGCTGCTGGCCCTGGGGCTGGAGACGAGCGAGCGGGCCGAGGCCATGCGTGAGCCGAGGATGTGGCTGATGCAGCTGGCCGGGGCTCTCGGCGGTCTGGTCGTCCTGTTCGTGGCGTTGCCCACGGCGGTCCGGATGGGCGGGCTCGCGGTCACGACCGAGAGCGGAGAGCTGCTCCCCGCGTTCGAGGTGTATCGCAAGCGCCTCAACGTAGTGACGATCATCGGATGGGTCTTCGCGGTGATCGCCCTCTTCGCGTGGGAAGTCCTCTGAGGATCAGCGGTGGCTGAGGAACGCTGGCGGCTCTCGTCCGCCTACCGTATCCCCATGGAGGGAAAGGCGAAGCTGGACATCCGGCGCTACCTGGGTCGGGGCTTCCTGCAGGCTGCCACCCACATGGGCCGGGTCTCCAACCTTCTGGTGGAGATCTTCCGTGCCCTGCCCGAGTGGCGGATCTGGCTGCCGCGCACCTGGGAGCAAGCCTACCAGGTCGGCGTCGGATCGCTGTTCATCGTGTTGCTCACTGCGGCGTTCGCGGGGGGTGTGACCTCGCTGCAGGCGGGTTACCAGTTCACGGCGACCATTCCCGTGTACTTCGCCGCCGGCGTGATTACCCAGTCGCTCATTCTCGAGCTGGGCCCGGTACTCACCGCGCTCATCCTGGCAGGTCGGGTGGGGGCCCGGTACGCCGCCGAGTTGGGTACGATGCGCGTCACCGAGCAGATCGACGCGCTCGAGAGCCTGGGCCGCTCTCCGGTATCACACCTAGTCATTCCGCGCGTGCTGGCGGGCACGCTCATGCTTCCGGTGCTGGTGATCTTCGCCGACGTGACGGGAATCCTCTCCGGGTGGCTCGCAGCCAGACACACGCTGGACATCTCGAACCACGACTTCGTGTACGGCGCGCGGTACTTCTTCAAGCCGTACGACCTATGGTACTCGCTGTTCAAGTCGTTCTTCTTCGGCCTCGCGGTGACATTCGTGCCATGCTACATGGGGTTCAGCACGGGGAAGGGGGCTGAGGGGGTCGGGAAGGCAACGACTGGCGCCGTGGTCTCGAGTTCCGTGCTGATCCTGTTCCTGGACGCGTTGCTGTCGGAGCTGTTGCTGTGAGGAGGATGCCGCGCGCGCGGCTAGCCGCGCCCCGTCTTCCGAGTCCCACTTCCTGTCCGACATGCCGGACGCACGGGGCACTCACTGCACTTCGGTCTTCGGGCGACGCAGTAGCGCGCTCCCAGGTCCATCATCGCCTGGTTGAACTCCCAGGCGGTGGCAGCGCGGGTCGGCAGCAGGCCCTCGGCGAGGCGCCAGAGTTGGCGCTCTCCCTTTCCGTCACGGCGGAGACGGGGGCGGAACACCCGCTTGAGCACTCGCGCGACGTTCGTGTCCACGGCCGCCGCGCGATGCTCGTAGGCGAAACTGGCCACGGCGTCCGCGGTGTAGCGGCCCACGCCGGGGAGCCGCGCGAGCGTGCCGGGATCGTCGGGGATCGATCCGCCGTGCTCGGACACCACGGTGCGGGCGAGGCGATGCAGGCTGGCGGCTCGGCGGTAGTAACCGAGCCCGTCCCACGCGTCCCGCACCTGCCGGGGTCGCGCACTCGCGAGCGCGTCGAGAGTGGGGAAGCGCTCCAGGAAGCGCGGGTAGAACTGCTCCACGCGCTTGACCTGGGTTTGCTGGAGCATGAACTCGGAAACGAGCACGCGGTACGGATCGCGCGTCGAGCGCCATGGCAGCTCGCGCCCTACCTCGCGGAACCATCTGAGGAGGCGGCGCTTGAACCTGAGGGCATTCGTGTGGCGAGCCATGGCGGGGCAAGATAGGTGATTCGTCTGGTCGGCGTCCACAAGCGCTTCGGTGACAACATCGTGCTCGATGGGGTGGACCTGAACGTCGAGGTCGGCGAGACGCTGGCGCTACTGGGGCCGTCGGGTGTGGGAAAGAGCGTGCTCCTCAAGCACATCAATGGGTTGATCAACCCGGATGCCGGTGAGGTATACGTGGACGGGCAGTCGGTCCCGCTACTGCACCGCAAGGAGTTGGCGCGGCTGCGTACCCGCATCGGATACGTGTTTCAGTTCGGTGCGCTATTCGATTCCATGAACGTGTTCGACAACGTGAAGCTGGGGATCACTGATCAGGAGACTTCTTCCGATGATCACTACTGCCACATGCGGGTGCAGGAGTGCCTCGACCTGGTGAACCTCGCGCCCGATACCGCCTTGAAATTCCCGGCGGATCTATCGGGCGGCATGAAGAAGCGCGTGGGAATCGCGCGGGCCATCGCGGGACAGCCCACCTACCTGCTGTACGACGAGCCCACGTCGGGGCTCGATCCGGTGAACGCCGACATCATCGATGCGCTCGTCAAGAAGTTGCAGAATGAGCTGGGAGTCACCAGTATCGTGGTGTCGCACGATGTGCGTGGCTCGTTCCGCGTCGGGAGTCGCGTCGCGCTGCTCGCCGAGGGGAAGATCCGGCACGTGGGGCCGCCGGACAGCTTCCAGGACTCGCGCGACCCGGCAGTCCGGCAGTTCCTCGAGCGAGACTTCGGTCAGTAAGGACTGAGCGACTAGGGATATGGATCTCTATTACAAGCAGGAAATCACGGTCGGGGTGCTGGTCATCACCGCACTGGCCATCATGATCGCCGGGCTCTTCTGGCTCACCAGCCAGGACGTGTTCGGGCGGGGCAAGGTCACGGTCCCCGTCCAGTTCGAGTCGGTGAGTGGACTCAACAAGGGCGACCCCGTACAGATCTCCGGCGTGACGGTGGGAGAGGTGCGGGCGGTGGAGTTGCAGGAGATCGGACGGGTGATGGTGTACATCCGGGTCGATCGCAACGTAGAGCCGCGGGTGGATGCGCGGGCCCAGATCCGCTCGATGGACTTCCTCGGCGCCAAGTTCGTGGCCTACTCGCCAGGTAGCGCCCAGCAGTCGCTCCCC
>JBDGYO010000542.1:0-3237 GCA_039584015.1 Gemmatimonadota bacterium
CCACACCACCTCACGGCCTGTGAGCACGTTCCCGTCCTCGTCCCTCAGCACCACGCTCAACTCCACCGTCTCGGTCCCGCCGATCTCCAGCTCGGCCGACTCGGGAGTCACCTCCACCGTGTGCACCGGCTCCAGGATCCCTGTGGCCGTGAACGTGTCAAACAACTGCTTCTTGCCAGTCCACGAGTTGACGGCGCGAACCTCCACGATGTTCTCTCCGGGCTCCGGCCCGAGGGTCAAGTAGTCCTGCGCGATGCCGCGCCAGTTGGTCATGGCCGCACCGGCGTAGACGCTGCCGTCACCCTGGGTCACGACGAAGTTCACGAGGTAGCGCCTCAGCGGCCTGCCCCGGTCGTTCGTTGCCTTTACCACGAGCGGTTCGGGAAGCTCTTCCCCGACCACGCCAGTCTGTTCGTCGCCACCGATGATCTTGAGAAGGATCGGTCCGGCGTCTTCCGGTGCCGTCGAGTCGCTGCAGCTCGCCACTCCGAGTGCGAGACACATCAACGCAGCGATTGCGTACTTGCCAAACTTGTCCATCATCTTGCCTCCGGGCTTCGGGAGCGGCGTCGCGGCGCGACGGCCTAACGCGTGTGACGTAGGTCACGTATAGCGAAGTCCCGTGAGCGCACCGTCAGAATAGACGGCCGCATGTGTGAGGGTCGTGTGTCGTTCGTGCTTCCCAACAAACGAACAACGTTGATGAACAGCGTCGCGGCAGCGTTGTGTGGTGGAACGGATTGAACCAGTATTCGGGTGTGATGTACGTCACAATCGATACGCGCGGTCAACGCGCAGCAGAAGCCCGCCTGCGTCTGTACGCAGGCGGGCTTCTGCAATCTCGGTGGCCGTTAGAGGGGAACCGCTACCTCACCCCGTCACGCTGATCAGGTCGCCCAACAACTCCCGCGCGATCACGATGCGCAGAATCTCGCTCGTCCCCTCGCCGATCTCACCCACCTTTGCGTCCCGGATCATGCGCTCTACAGGATACTCCGTGGTGTAGCCGTAACCGCCGTGCAGCTGCACCGCCTTCGTGGTTGCGCGCATCGCCAACTCCGAGGTGAAGAGCTTGGCCATCGCCGCTTCCTTCTTGTACGGCTCCCCGCGCTGCCGCAGCCATGCCGCGTGGTACACCAGATGCCGTGCGGCTTCGATCTCCGTCGCGATGTCGGCGAGCTGGAAGTGCACTCCCTGAAAGCTGGCGATCGCCCGGCCGAACTGCTTGCGCTCCGACGTGTACTTGAGACACTCGTCGAGGGCGCCCTCGGCCAGACCAAGTGAGAGGCCGGCCACACCGATGCGCCCGTCGTCCAGCGTCTTGAGGAAGTTGACGAAGCCCTTCCCCCGCTTGCCGAGCATGTTCTCCTTGGGCACCACCGCATCCTCGAGAATCAGCTCCCGCGTATCAGAGGCCCGCCACCCCAGCTTGTCCTCCTTCTTTCCGGCCGAGACGCCCGGGGTCTTGGGCAGGTCTGGCTCGTGTCCGACCCCCACCTCCTGGCAGCGGTCGAGATCCACGGTGTCCTTCGTGACGATGAACGACGTGATACCCGTACTCGACTTCTTGGGATCGGCTTCGGTGCGCACCGTGATGGAGAAGACCTCGCCGACGCCGGCGTGAGTGATGAAGATCTTCGACCCATTGATCACGAAGTGATCGCTCTTCTCGACGGCGACCGTCTTGGGCTCCGTCAGTCCGAACCCGCCCAGCACCCGCCCGCTCGCCAGGAGCGGTACGAACCGCTGCTGCTGCTCGTCGCTGCCGAAGTTGACGATGGGCGACGTCCCGAGCGTCGTGTGTGCGGAGACGGTGATCGCGTGACTCGCGTCCACACGCGCCAACTCCTCGACCAGGATGATGTAGGAGAGGTAGTCCATCCCCGAGCCGCCCAGCTCGGGAGTCCATGGCGCCCCCATGAAGCCCAGCTCCGCCATCTGCTTCACGGTCTCCCAGGGGAACCTCGCTTCCAGATCGTGCTCTCGGGCGATCGGTCGGATCTCGTTGTCGGCGAAGTCCTGCACCATCTCGCGGACCTGGTGATGGTCGTCGGTGAGGAATGGGTTCGTGTTCATCTATTCGAACGCCTTTGGCGGCGACAGGATGGTCTTCCAGATCACCGCTTCGCGAGCGGTGCGTGGCGTGAGGCGATACCGGGACCGGCGACGCGTTCGCACGTCCGCCGGCACATCGACGTAACGATCGTGGAACTCCTCGTGCTCGCGTTGCCGGCTCAGCTCGACCGAGTCGAGGGCTTGCGGCTCCCGCGGGGCGCGCTCCAGCGAGACCGCGTCGCGGCGGTAGTCGTCGAGGGCCACCGCCTCACGTGGCGGTGTGGACGGCGGCTCCGCTGGGGTCTGCTGCTCCTCCAGCTGCGCTCCCAACAGCTCGAGGATCTCCTTCGCGATGCTCTGGCGGGTGGGCTCCCCTGCCGAATCTGTCGGCACCCGGGTCATCGGCGCGGGCCGCTCCGCGGGCTCGCGCCACGTGCCGTCGGGTGCCGCCCGATCCGGGCGTTGCACCGGCCTCGCCGGTGGCCGCCGGACAGGAGGGCGCCGCTGCTGTTGTTGCGCGCCGCGCTTCTTCCCGCCCGCGAGCATCGCGACCAGCACGACGGCCAGGAAGATGATCAGCTCGACGAAGTCGCCCACGTCTAGCTCTGGCTCTCCGGCTCGTCACCCTTCGCGATGCTGCGACGCATGTCGGTATCGCTCTCGATGTTACGGTAGCGCATGAAGTCCATGACCCCGAGATTGCCGCCGCGGAACGCCTCGGCGATGGCGAGCGGCACCTGCGCCTCCGCCTCCACCACCCGGGCCTGCATCTCCTGCGTCTTGGCCTTCATCTCCTGCTCGGAAGCGACCGCCATCGCGCGCCGCTCTTCGGCCTTGGCCTGCGCGATCCGCTTGTCGGCCTCCGCCTGGTCGGTTTGCAGCTCGGCCCCGATGTTCTTGCCCACATCCACGTCGGCGATGTCGATGGAGAGGATCTCGAATGCGGTCCCGCTGTCGAGACCCTTGGCGAGCACGGTCTTCGAGATGTCGTCCGGGTTCTCGAGCACCGCCTTGTGCGAGCTGGCCGAGCCGATCGTGGAGACGATGCCCTCCCCCACGCGCGCCAGGATCGTCTCCTCCCCGGCGCCACCCACCAACCGATCGATGTTGGCCCGCACGGTGACCCGGGACAGGGCGATGAGCTGAATGCCGTCCTTGGCCATGGCGGCGACTTTGGGGGTC
>JBDGYO010000135.1:0-6737 GCA_039584015.1 Gemmatimonadota bacterium
GTTCCAGGACCGCTCAGACGCGCCCATCGCCAACAGCCAGCAGGAGGTGAGCGCGCGGGTCGAGCGACTGCTGGGGATGACCCGCGACGAGTTCTTCAACACGTACTTCACCGGACAAAAAGAGCTCGCCGTGATGGCGGCTATGGGCGCCACCGACCGGGCTCGGTTCCTGTCGCGCGTCCTGGGGTACGAGAAGCTGCGGCTTGCGCAGGATCGGTTGCGGGACGCGCGCTCCGGGCTGCGCGGCGAGCTCGCCGGCCTGGAGCGCGGTCTAGCGGATGCGGAGGCGCTCGAGGCCGAACGGGCGCAGGCGCTGCAACGCACCAGCGAGGCGGAGGCTGCAGTGGCGCGTGCCGCAGAGGACCGCGCGACCGCCGTCACAGCCCTGGACGAAGAGGGACCGGCATGGACCCGCATGGTGGAAGTGCGCGAGACGGCCCTCGCGCTCGACGGGGAGCGACGGGTGGCCGAGCGGGACGTCGGCGAGGCACGGCGAGAGTTCGAGCGTCTGGACAAGGAGCTGGCTGAGGCCCTGGCAGCGCGCGGGAAGCTCGACGAGCTGCAGCAACCGCTGCAGGAGGTGCCGCCGCTGCGGGACGAGTTGGAGCGCCTGGAGCACGAGGCGCGAAGCGCCGGGAAGCGGCGTTCGTTGGCCGGGCAGCTGAGCGAGTTGGGGGAGCAGACGGAGCGCGTGCGCGGGCGGCGTGGGCAGATGGGGGACGTCGCGCAAGCGCTCGCGGTTGCCCAAACGGCTCTCGAGGAGGTGCGGCGCGGGCTCGAGCAGGCGGAGGCGGAGCAGGAAAAGATCCGTACTGCCTGGGTGCGCGATCGGCAGGATGCGGAAACCACTCGCTCCAACCTGCGAGACCAATACCTCGACCATCAACGACACCGGCACAGCGTGCTGGACGCGGGTGAGGGCGGCGAGTGCCCCATCTGTAAACGCCCGCTGGGCGATGTGTACCAGGACGTGTTGGGAACGTTGGACCGGCAGATGGAGGAGATCGAAGTCAAGGGGAAGTTCTTCCGCCAGCGCATCGACCAACTGAAGGAGTCACCCGCTGCGGTGCAGGATGCCGAGGCGCAGGCCGAGCAGGCCGCCGATCGCGTGGAGCAGGCCGTGCAGGAAGTGGCCCGCTGTGAAGACCGGGTGCGCGAGGCGAATGAGTTCGAGGGGGAAGTCGCGCGACTCCGCGAGCGCCAGACGGAGTTGGAGAAGGAAGTGGCCGACTTGCCCGATGCCTACGATGCTGCGCGACACGACGCGGTGCGCGAACGACTGCGGGAGTTGGAGCCCACGCTCCAGCTTGCCACGCAGCTCGAGACGAAGGCGACGCACGCTGAGCAGCTCGTTTCGCAGGCGGAGGCGGCCGAGAAGACTCTGTCGGAGCGGGAGGCGCTCGTCAAGCAGCTGGAGGCGGCCATTGCCGATCTCGGGTACGAAGAAGAGGCGTACGCGAAAGCGCGCCAGCGGTATGAAGGAGCCGAGGCGGCGTTGCGCGACGCAGAGCTCCACCTCGCGTCGGTCGAAGGTGACCTGAAGGCGGCGCGCACTGTGCTCGACAGCGCCGAGCGGCACCTGCGCGAGCGGGAGAAGCGGGCGGCGCGCATGGGCGAGATCGAGGGGGAGCTCAAGTTGCACGACGAGCTCGACCGCGCGTTGCACGATCTGCGGCTCGAGCTCAACACCGCGATGCGCCCGGAGCTGGCCGAGCGTGCTTCGGAGTTCCTCGCGGGACTGACCGATGGGCGGTACGGCGAGCTGGAGTTGGACGAGCAGTATCAGGTGCTGGTGGTCGAGGACGGAGTGACCAAGCCTGTGATCTCTGGTGGCGAGGAGGATCTCACGCACCTGGTGTTGCGCCTCGCCATCAGTCAGATGGTCGCGGAGCGCGCCGGTCAACCGCTCTCGTTGCTGGTGCTGGACGAGATCTTCGGGAGCCTCGACGAGCATCGGCGCCACAATGTCGTGCAACTGTTGCGCGGCTTGGCGGACCGCTTCCCACAGGTGGTCCTCATCACGCACATTGAGTCGGTGCGGGACGGCGTCGACCGGGTGTTGCGCGTGGAGCTGGACGAACAGCGAGGAGCCGCTGTGGTGAGTGAGGACCAGGTGAGCTTCGATGGTGAGCATGTTGCGGCCTGAGCGATCGCTCGTGGGGCCACGGCCGGCGACCGTGGACGACGTGGACGCGCTCAACCGCGTGTTCTCGGAAGCGTTCACCGACCGCTACCGTCGTGACGGGTTGGTCGGCGTGCGGGTTCCCAGACTACACGAGGACATCTGGCGCTACGCGATCGACGACGCCGGCAAGGGGGCCATGCTGTGGTACGACGAGCACGATGAGGTCGCGGCGTTCAACATCGCTCATCGCTCCGGGGCCGAGGGGTGGATGGGACCGCTGGCGGTGCGCACCGACCGGCAGGGTCTGGGAGCGGGCCGTGTGATCGTCGAGACCGCCACGACCTGGCTGCGCGAACGCGGTGTTTCCACGCTCGGTCTCGAGACGATGCCCCGCACGGTGGAGAACATCGGGTTCTATGGGCGGCTCGGCTTTCTTCCCAGCCATCTCACGGTCACGATGACCGGCGAGGCGTCGCGCCGCCGAGTGGCTGGCGAGTATCATCGTCTCGGGTCCGTGGAGGGCAGCAAGGGCCGGGAGCTGGTGGCACGCTGCCGCGCACGTCTCGACCGCTCGGCGCCGGGTTACGACTTCAGCCGCGAGGTCGAGCTGACGGCGGAGATCGGCATCGGTGACACCGTGGTCATCGAGGGAGACGATGACATTGCGGGATTCGCCCTCTGGCATTCCGCGCCGCTGGCCGAGAGTCGCCAGCCCGAAGAGCTGCGGGTGTTGAAGCTGTTCGCCGATTCGGAGGAGGCGTTTACGCGACTACTCGTCGTCCTGGAAGCCTGCGCGGCAACTGAGCGCATCCGCCGCGTGGCCATCCGCTGCCAGACGGCGTACTCAGGCGCGTATCAGGCGCTGCTGGCGCGCGGGTACCGCGTGCGGTGGACCGACCTGCGGATGACATTGGAGCGGTTCGAGGAAGCGAGGCCGCCGAAAGGCGAGGTCGTGTTCTCGAACTGGGAGATCTAGCGGCTCAGCGCTTCCCCACCACGATTCCCCGTGCAACGAGCAGACACCCCAGCGCGAGGGGAACGTGTACCCATCCACTGGGAATGGCTGCCACGAAGACGAGCAGGACCCACGCGATCAGCAGCAAGAGTGCCGCACCGAGTTCCAGATTCATTCCGACCTCGATCCCGGAGTTTGTTTCTTGACGCTCCCTGAACCCACCTCTATTATAGGTCTGCAATCGCGGGAGCGAAGAGCTGTATTATTGAGCCAACAAGCTCGACCACGCACCCAGTTGCTGCGGCCGATGGCACGCCCCCGAGGGGAAGGCAGACGCCCTGGCGCGGGTGCGGTTCTTGTGGATTCGGGCTTCAATAATGCTCTTCGTTCCCGTTTTTGCGCCTCTGCAAGGTGAGTGAGGTGTCACGTCGCTAAGCGTGCGGCCGTCCCCACGGGTCTCCACGCACCCAACTCCTGCTAGATTAATCGACTTGACGGGCCTGCCTCCGAGTCATCTGGCGGAGTCGGGCGGTCTGGCTCCCTGAAGGAGGAGAGTGCAGTGGCCAAGCAGCATCCAGCACACGACAACCCTCCCGGCGAGGTACCGAAGGTCGTGCCGATCCCCAGCGCGGCGCGGGACCTGGGCATGCAGCCGCTGGTGCGCCGCATGTTGGACCTCCTGGGCGAGGATCCGGAGCGAGAAGGGCTCGCGCGAACTCCCTCGAGAGTGGAGTCGTCACTCCGCTGGCTGACGCGCGGCTATGGTGAGTCGGTGGACGACCTCGTACGCGATGCCATCTTCGAGGAGGCGCACGAGAGCATGGTCCTGGTGCGTGACGTGGAGATCTACTCGATGTGTGAGCACCACCTGCTGCCGTTCTTCGGCAAAGCGCACGTGGCATACCTCCCGAACGGCAAGATCATCGGGTTGTCCAAGATCCCGCGGATCGTGGACGTGTTCGCGCGGCGGCTGCAGGTGCAGGAGCGGCTCACCGATCAGGTGGCGGATGCTCTGATGCGCGTGCTGCAGCCGCACGGCGTAGGAGTCGTGATCGAAGCGTACCACCTCTGCATGATGATGCGGGGTGTCGAGAAGCAGAACTCCAAGACGGTGACGAGCGCGCTGCGCGGCAACTTCCTCGACGGCACGACCCGAGACGAATTCCTGCGGCTCGCGCACGGGGGCAGTTGGCTCGAGTGAGCGATCTGGCCGGGAAGATCGCCGTCGTCACTGGCGCGAGTCGGGGCATCGGCCTGGTCATCGCGGACCGGTTGGAGGAGGCTGGAGCACGGGTTGCGTGTCTCGCCCGCAGTCTCGCCGACAGCCGCACTGACACGCGCTGCGAACTGCCGTGCGACGTCACGCAGGAGGCCGACGTGCGGCACGCGGTCGAGCAGGTCGTGGCCGCATTCGGGGTGCCGCACATTGTGGTCAATAACGCCGGTGCGTTTCTGCTCAAGCCGCTCGCCGACACCACGCCCGAGGAATTCGCGCTACAAGTCGATGTGAACCTGTATGGCCCGTTCCTCGTGCTGCGAGAGTTGCTTCCACGCCTGGCCCGCGACGGAACGGCCCATGTCGTCACGATCGGCAGCGTCGTGGACCACCGACCGTACTCCGGCAACGCCGCGTACGGTGCGAGCAAGTACGGTGTTCGCGGACTGCATGAAATCATGGCGGAAGAGTTGCGCGGCAGCGGGATTCGCAGCACCCTCATCTCCCCGGGCGCTACCGACACGAAGTTGTGGGATTCCCTCAGTCCCGATGAGCGCAGCGACGTGCCGAGCCGCACGGAGATGCTCCTACCGACCGACGTGGCCGACGCGGTGCTCTTCGCGCTCACCCGACCACCGCACGTCAACGTGGAATGGATTCGGGTGATGCCAGCCGGATGAGTGCGTGAGGCCTAATCCGCGTACATCTGGTCGATCTTCGCCTTATGCCGGTCTTCGACGACGCGACGTTTCACCTTGAGCGTCGGCGTCAGCTCACCTCGCTCGATGGTGAAGTCTTCCTCGATCAGCGTGATCTTCTTGGGCATCTCGAAGCTTGCCAGATCCCGTAGATTGCCCATCACCTCCCGCTCGACCTTGGCCATCACGTCGGCCTGCCCGAGGAAGTCCGATGCGGACCCGAAGGTCAGGCCGCGCTCCGTCCCCCACTTCTTCAGGGCCTCGAGGTCAGGCACGATCAGCAACGCCGGGAACTTGCGCTTGTCGCCGATCATCACCGCATTCAACACGAACTGGTTCGTCTTGATCATGTTCTCGATGGGCTGCGGCGCCACCTTCTTGCCGCCAGCCGTGACGATCAAGTCCTTCTTCCGGTCCGTGATCTTGAGGTACCCTTTCGCGTCGAATTCACCGATGTCGCCGGTGTGGAACCAGCCGTCGGCGTCGATGGCCTCCCGCGTCTCCTCCGGCTTGTTGAAGTAGCCCTTCATGATGTTGGGGCCGCGGGCGAGAATCTCCCCGTCGGCCGCGATCTTCAGCTCGACGCCGGGGATCGGCGGTCCCACCGTGCCGATCCGCACCCCGTCCAGCGGGTTGAGGGCGAGGACCGGCGACGTCTCGCTGAGCCCGTAACCCTCGACGATCGTGATGCCCGCGGAGTAGAAGAACTTGGCGATCTCCGGGCTCAGGGGCGCACCGCCGGATCCGAAGAACCGAATCCGCCCGCCCGTGCGCGCCCGGAGCTTCGAGAAGACGAGCTTGTCACCGATCTTCGTCTTGAAGGCGAGCCACGCGGGAATGGGTTGCTCCGCCTGCCGGAGGTCGGCCCACCGCTCGGCATTGCGCCGCGCCCAGAAGAAGATGCGCCGCTTCGCGGCTCCTCCGGACATCGCGTTCTCCAGCACCCGCGCGTAGATCTTCTCGAACAAGCGCGGCACGGAGAGCACGACCGTCGGCTTGATCTCCTGGAGGTTGGCCGGGACCTGCTCGACGCTCTCGGCATAGTTGATGGTCGTGCCGCAGTGGAACATCACGTAGTGCCCGGCCATCCGCTCGAAGCTGTGCGACAGCGGAAGCAGGGAGAGGCACGAATCCTCCGGGCCGATGAAGAGCACCTTGAGGGCGGCGACGACGTTGGAGCAGAAGTTGTAGTGCGTCAGCATCACGCCTTTCGGCGGTCCCGTCGTGCCCGACGTGTAGATCAGGGTCGCGAGAGCATCCCGGTCCACCGCCAGGGCGTCCTCGCGATAGCTCGGGTACCGATCCTCGGCCGCCGCTCCCCGCTGCAACAGCTCCTGGAAGCTGAGCAGCCCCGGGCCCTCCATTCCTTCCTGGGCCTCGAACACGATTACGTGCTCCAGGCCGGGAACCTCGCCGCGGATGGCTGCCACCTTGTCGTACTGGTCCGCGTTCTCCACGAAGACAGCACGGGCGCCCGAGTCAGCCAGGAGGTACGCGACCTGGGGCGCCGGGAGCGTGGGATAGATCGACACATCGGCGCAGCGGGCGGTCAGGCAGGCGAAATCCGCCATGGCCCACTCGGGGCGATTCTCCGACAGGATGGCCACGCGATCCCCGGGCTGGATGCCCAGCTCCATGAGCCCGAGCGCGGCGTGCTTCACCTGCCGCGCCAGCTCCTGATGCGTGATGTCCTTCCAACTGCCGCCCTCCTTGTAACGCACCGCGGCCTGCTTGCTGCTGAAG
>JBDGYO010000136.1:0-6720 GCA_039584015.1 Gemmatimonadota bacterium
GGCGTGCGGGTGATCCTCGACGAGGACGAGAGCGAGGCCATCAGGACGCAGCTCACCGACCTGCGCTACCGTGCGCTCATTGCCGCAGGCGTGATCTTTCTGGTCCTGCTGCTGTTCCTCCGGTCGTTCCGCTCGGCGGGGATCGTGTTCGCCACCATCGCGTTCTCGATCCTCATCGCGCTCAACCTCATCTACTTCGGTGGGTTCACGCTCAACGTGTTGACGCTCATGGGGCTCGCCATGGGCTTCGGGCTCATCGTGGACAACGCCATCGTGGTGCTGGAGAACATCTACCGGCGCCGGCGGGGTGGGGAGCCGGCCGAAGGCGCCTCCGAGCGCGGGGCACGCCAGGTCGTGCTGCCGATTCTCGCGGCCACCCTCACGACCGTCATCGTGTTCATCCCGTTCGTCTACCTCCAGGGCGAGCTGCGCATCTACTACGTCCCGTTGGCCATCGTCGTGGGCATGGCGCTGATCGCGAGCCTGTTCGTGGCCTTCAGCTTCATACCGGCGTTGGCGGCGAAAGTTCTGGGAGAGAGAGCGGCGGATGTCGGCGGAGCAGGTAGCCTAGGGGCCAAGGGGAGCGATGTCGGTCCTCCCCTGTACATTCGCTTCTACCAGGGTCTCCTCGGCTTCACGCTCCGCTTCCCGGTCATCACGGTCATTCTCGCGGCGGCGACCCTCGGGGTGTCGTACCACTACTTCGACAAGTACGTGACGCGGGGCGTGCTGTGGCGCTCGTGGTGGGGCGAGCAGACCTACATCGACATCATCATCCGACTGCCGCGGGGCGAGGAGCTGGATCGCACCGACGAGTTGGCCCGCTTCTTCGAGGCCAAGCTGCTCGAGACTCCCGAGGTCGAGCGGTTCGTCACGCGGGTCCAGTCGCAGTACTCCCGCATCACGGTGACGTTCCCGGATTCCATCGAGAACAGCTGGCAGCCGGTCGCCATCAAGGAGCAGATGGTGGCCTATAGCAACCTCTTTGGAGGGGCCGAGGTCAGGGTGTACGGCTATGGCCCGTCGTTCTACGGGGGGGGTGCCGGCCCGCCTAACTACTCCATCAAGGTGCTGGGCTACAACTACGAGACAGCGCGGGTCATTGCGGAGGACGTAGGACGGCGTCTCGAGCGATTCTCCCGCATCCGCGACGTGGACGTGAACTCGGCCGGTGGGTGGTTCACGCGGGACAAGGCCGCCGAGTTCGTGCTCGAGCTGGATCGGGTGCGACTGGGGCTACATGACCTGACCGCACGGGACGTCGTGTATCAGGTCGCGGCGGCGGTCTGGGGCCAAGTGCGCCCTGGCAACATCCGGGTGGCAGGAGAAGAAGTGCGCTTCGACGTGAAGCTCGAGGGCAACGAGGATGTGGATGTGCTGGAACTCCAGGAGCTGCTCATCCAGACGCCTGCGGGGCAGGGAGTGCGCCTCGCCGACATCGCCACCCTGCGGGAGCGGGAGGTACTCACCCGAATCGTGCGCGAAGACCAGCAGTACCAGCGCTACGTGAGCTATGAGTTCCGCGGCCCCACGAAGCTGGGCGACCGCGTGCGCGATGCGGTGATTGCCTCGACGACGCTGCCGGAGGGCTACGAGATCGAGGGGGAACAGGATTGGACGTGGTCGACCGAGGAGCAACAGCAGGTCTATACCGTGCTTGCCATCTCCCTGGTCCTGATCTTCATGGTGACGGCGGCGCTGTTCGAGTCGGTGCGGCAGCCGCTCACCGTGCTGCTCACCGTCCCGATGGCGCTGATCGGCGTGTTCCTGATGTTCATCTACACTGACGCCAGCTTCACCCGCGAAGCGTACATCGGCGTCATCATGATGGGCGGGATCGTGGTGAACAACGCGATTCTCTTGGTGGACCACATCAACTACGTGCGTCGTACTGAGGGCGTACCCACCAGAGAGGCCATCGTGCAGGGGACGCTGGAGCGCGTCCGGCCGATCCTGATGACCAGCGCCACCACGATCTTCGGGCTGCTTCCCCTGGTGCTGTTCAGCGAGTATGCCGATGAGAACATCTGGAACGCGTTGGGCTATGCACTGATCGGCGGACTCGCCAGCTCCACCCTGTTGGTTCTCACCGTGACGCCGGCAATCTACCTCCTCCTCGAGGAGCGCCTCCCGAAGTTGTTCGGTCTCGCGCCACTGTCGGAGCCCGCAACGGCTCCGGCCGGAGCATGATGCCGGGCGGCTGACGCGTCAGCGCGCCGGTCGCTCGAGTCACAAGGAGGTTCCATGCGGTTGCCGTTTGCAGCAGCTGTGTCTTGCCTCGCGGCCTGTCTCCTCGCCGGCGCAGGCTGCGTCCCCCGCGACTCCGATGCCGCCGCGCTCTGGCGTGGCACGATGGACACACTCGAGACGGGCACCGTGGTCGTATCCAACCCGGTCACGGGTATCTGGAGGGACGAGACTACGTGGCGGGTCGTCGAGGAGGTTCGGATCGGCACGCTGGATGACGTCGGTCCCGACATGTTCGGGCGCGTGCGGGATCTTGAGGTCGACGCCGTCGGGCGCTTCTGGGTGTTCGAGAGCCAGGCGCAGGAGCTGCGTGTGTTCGACGCCGACGGCGTGCACGTCCGCACCGTCGGGCGAGAGGGCGGAGGGCCGGGCGAGTTCGCCGGGGTAATCGGGATGACGTGGGCGCGCGACGGCAACCTCTGGGTCGTCGACCCCTCGAATGCGCGTATCTCCATCATCGACTCGGCTGGGACGTACGTCGGCAGCCACGGGACCATCGGCGGCTGGATGTATGTGCCGTGGCCGGGCGGTGTGGATGCGGAGGGTCGGTTCTGGAACTTCGTGCCGGACATGAGCTCCACCGACCCGCGCATCGTGATGGTTGCCCACGACGATGACATGAATCCGGTCGACACCGCGCAGGTGCCAGAGTATCCCGGTGAGCGGGAGGTCTTCGAGTTGCGTAACGAAGACAGCCACTTGGTGACTGGTGTGCCGTTCGCATCCAGCCTGGAGTGGCGCTTCGACCCCCGGGGTTACATGTGGTTCATGCTCACGGGTGACTACAGCATTACCCAGCTCTCGCTCGAGGGCGACACCCTGCGCAGGATACTCCGCGAATACGAGCCCCTGCGCGTCACCGAGGCGGACGTCGACAGCGCGATGGCGGACCTCGATTGGTTCATCAGGAATGGCGGCAAGGTCGACCGGGCCCGGATCCCCGGAAGCAAGCCGGCCACCGAAGAATTCCTGTTTGACGACGAAGGCAACATCTGGGTCCTGCCGGTCACTTCCGTGGAAGACGAGGGCAGGGTCGTCGACATCTTCGATCCCGAGGGGCGTTACCTGGGGCAGATTCGGCTTCCGTTCATGCTCTCGATGAACCCGCCACCCGTCTTCCGTGACGGGTTCCTCTATGCCGTGACCGAGGACGAGCTCGAGGTTCCGTACATCGTACGCGCGCGGATCGAGAAGCCCTGAACCCGGCGACTGGGCGCGCACGGTGTCGCCACCGATGAATCGTGAGGAGGCGGTGATGCAGCCGACAGATCGAAAACCCCTTGCCGCCATCGGAGTCGTTCTCGCATTGGCCTCGGTGTACGCCTGCACTGCACGTGATCGGCCTGCCGCCAGCGCGTGGCAGGGCGCGGCGGACACGTTGGAGAGCGGAACGATCCTCGTTTCTAACCCGGCAGTGGGAATGTGGGACGAGGTAACTGCGTGGCGCGTGGTCGAAGAGGTGCGCATCGGAGCGCTGTCCGGTGGTGGTCCGGACATGTTTGGGATGGTGCAGGTGCTGGAGGTCGATCCAACCGGGCGCCTCTGGGTCTTTGAGGGCCAGGCCCAGGAGCTGCGGGTGTTCAACCGTGACGGCACGTTCGTGCGCACGATCGGTCGGGAGGGTGGCGGGCCGGGCGAGTTCGCGCGGGTGATCGGTATGGCCTGGTCGCCAAGCGGCGACCTTTGGATGGTGGATCCCGCCAATGCCCGGATCTCCGTCGTCGACACGTCGGGTGCCTACGTGGGGAGCCATGGGGCGATCGGGGGGTTGCGGTTCATGCCATGGCCGGGCGGCGTGGATCACGAGGGCCGCCTCTGGCATTACGGGCTCGACGTGAGTCGGGCGCCGGAGCCGGGCATGCTGCTCATCGCGCATGACGCAGAGATGAACCCGGTCGACACAGTGCGCGTCCCGGAGTACCAGGGCGAGCGAGAGGTCTTCGAGGCGCGTTCTGAACGGGGCTTCGCCCGGATGGCGGTGCCTTTCACGCCGGGCCTCGAGTGGCGGTTCGACCCGCGAGGCTACATCTGGTTCATGCTCACCGGTGAGTACCGCATCGTTCAGTGCTCTCTAGAGGGAGACACACTGCGCATCATCTCGCGGGACTTCGAGCCCCCGCCGGTGACTGCCGAGGACGTCGATTCTGCGATGGTAGAGCTCGAATGGATCATGGAGCAAGGCGGGAGGGTCGACCGCTCGCGGATCCCTGATACCAAACCGCCGGTCGACGAGTTCTTCCTGGACGACGAAGGGAATATTTGGGTGCTGCCCATCACCTCGATTGCGGAGCAGGGCCGCCTGCTCGAGGTGTTCGATCCAGAGGGTCGCTACTTGGGTCAAGTTGAGTTGGCTTTTCCCCTCGCGACGTTTCCTCGTCCGGTCTTCCGTGACGGTTTCCTCTATGCCGTGACCGAGGACGAGCTCGAGGTTCCGTACATCGTACGCGCGCGGATCGAGAAGCCCTGACCGTGCGGCTGGACGAGCGCATCACGGTGGTGGATGCCCATGCGGGTGGCGAGCCCGGCCGCGTGATCACCGGCGGCGTGCACGACGTTTCGGGCGCCACCATGTTCGAGAAGAAGGTCCACCTCGAGACCCAGGGCGATCACCTCCGCAAGCTCATGCTGCGGGAGCCGCGCGGCTACCCGGCGTCGTGCTGCAACGTGATTCTCCCGCCGACCCACCCCGACGCCGACGCCGGCTTCGTCATCATGGAGCAGACCGAGTACCCGCCGATGTCGGGCAGCAATACGATCTGCGTGGTGACGGTGCTCATCGAGACGGGGATGGTGGAGGTGGCGGAGCCGGTCACCGAGCTGGTGCTCGAGGCGCCCGCCGGGCTGGTCCGGGTGCGGGCCGACATCGTGGGCGGGAAGGTGACGGGGGTGACCTTCCAGAATGTGCCGGCGTTTGCGCTGCATCTGGACGCCAGGATCGAGGTGCCCGTCCTGGGAGCCGTGAGCGTCGACGTCGCGTGGGGTGGGATGTTCTACGTCATCGCCGACGCGGAGCAGTTCGGCCTGCGCTTAGTGCCGGAGGAGGGGCGAGAGATTGCGCGCATCGGGCGAATGCTGCAGGCGGCTGCCGCCGAGCAGCTACCGGCGGCGCACCCGGAGAACAGCGACATCGCCGGCGTGTCGATCTCACAGCTCTCGGGACCGCCGACGCGGATCGACGCGGATCGCAAGAATGCGGTGGTGGTCGCCACGGGCGAGCTGGACTGGGATCGCCCCGAGACGTGGACCGGTGCGCTCGATCGTTCTCCCTGTGGAACCGGCACCTGCGCCAAGATGGCCACGCTCCACGCCAGGGGTGAGCTGGCGCTCGAGCAGGACTTCCGGCATGAGGGCGTGTTGGGCACGGTGTGGACCGGCCGGCTGTTGCGCGAAGCGACGGTCGGGTCCACGCCCGCCGTGATCCCCGCGCTGACGGGGCGGGCATGGATCACGGGGTACGGTCAGGTCGTCGTGGACCGCGAGGACCCGTTCCCCGAGGGTTTCACCTTGGGAGACCTCTGGTAACGGTTACTTCACCTCCCAGGTGCGACCCCCGCGCAGCACCGTATCCATCTCGGCCTCACTCGCCGGTCTGGCGCCCTCCTGCACGAGCTGCCGCTGCACGTCCTGCTCGTAGCTCGGCATCGGGTCACAGTAGAGCACCCCGATTGCGACGGGGAATTCGGGCGGCTTGAGCTCCACAAGCATCGCCGCCAGTGTCCGACTGGTCTCGTCGTGCACCAGGATGTCGGCCTCGGTGACCCCGCTCTCTCCCAGCGTTACCACCTCGACCTCCAGCGAGCCGGGCTTCACCCGCAGTCCCTTCGTGCGGTCCTTCCCGAACAGCAGAGGCTTGCCGTGCTCGACGTGGAGCTGCGCCTCGGGCGCCACGCTCTTCTCGGTGAACGCACCGTGCGCCCCGTCGTTGAACACGAGGCAATTCTGAAAGATCTCCACGAACGAGGCGCCGCGGTGCGCGTGGCCCCGCTTCAGCACCTCCACCAGGTGCGGTTGCATCGTGTCGATGGAGCGGGCGACGAACCGACCGCCCGCGCCCAGGGCGAGCGCGCACGGCGCCACCGGGAGCTCCAGCGATCCCTGGGGCGTGGACGGTGAACGCGTGCCCCGCTTCGAGGTCGGGGAGTATTGCCCCTTGGTGAGCCCGTAGATCTCGTTGTTGAACAGCACGACTTGCAGGTCCACGTTGCGGCGCAGCACGTGCAGCATGTGGTTGCCGCCGATGCTCAGTCCGTCGCCGTCACCGGTGATCACCCAGACGTCGAGGCCGGGGTTGGCCAGCTTGATGCCAGTGGCAAAGGCCGGCGCGCGGCCGTGGATCGTGTGAAACCCGTAGGTCGAGACGTAGTAGGGGAAGCGGGCGGCGCAGCCAATCCCCGATACGAACACCGTGCGCTCGCGCTCCACGGCGAGATCGGCGAGCGTCTTCTGCATCGCCTTGAGGATGGCGTAATCCCC
>JBDGYO010000137.1:0-6684 GCA_039584015.1 Gemmatimonadota bacterium
GTACACTCTCATTTCCTCTTCGGTGAGGTCCCGCACGATCGCGCCGGGTAGGATGCCCTCCACGAACATGTTCTGGTTCACGAGCATGTCCCAACCGATGTCGGGCGTGCGGAACCCGCGAAACACCTCCGCGAGATCGGCGGGAAACTCGTCCCAAGTCGGAATCGATGCGAGCACCGGCTCCATCATCGCGACGGCCTTGATGTTGGACGGATGCTCTCTGGCGTAGTAGAGACCCAGTCCCGCACCCCAGTCGTGAATCACCAACGTGATGTTCTCGAGACCCAGCGCCTCGATACACGCGAACAGATACCTGACGTGGTCGAAGAACCGGTATTCGATGTCTGGCTTGTCAGACCTGCCGAATCCGATGAGATCGGGCGCGATACAGCGCCCGACATCAGTCAGGTGGGGGATGACGTTCCGCCAGAGGTACGCCGATGTGGGCTGGCCGTGGAGGAACAGGATCGGATCGCCGGAGCCCTCGTCAACGTAGTGCATCCTCGACCCGAGCACGTCTACGTATCTGGACTCGAACGGAAACGCGGCGGAGATCTCTGCGGTGGTCATCACGAACGCTCCTTCTGAGGTCGGGCATGTTGGGGGAATCCAGATAGTTCCGGTCCCGTTAGGATAGGCGGCGCCGGCGCGAAGCGCCAGAGTCGCCGGTGCATGCCGACTGCAACCTTTCGTCCCCTCGGGCTGTCAGAATAGGAAAGCAGCGTGCCAACCATGGAGGAATTGCATGCCACCCCTGATGCGTCACACGACTGTTGTTCTCTTGCTTTCCGTGTTCCTACCGCCACTCATGCACAGCGCCCTCGCGCAGGATCAGGGAGCAGCCTATCGGGCGCCCGAGCGGCCTGTCGCCAACCCGGTGGTAGTCTCGCCCGAGTATCGCCGCGCCCTCATGCGCGGCACCCGGACGGAGCAGGGGATACCGGGCCCGAACTACTGGCAGCAGTCGGCGCACTACACCATCGCTGCTCGACTCGACGTGGCCGAGAAGAAGCTCGAAGGCACGACGCGCATTCTATATCGCAACGCCTCGCCGGACACGCTGACGCGGCTGGTCGTGCAGTTGATCCAGAACTTCCACCGCGACGACGTGCCGCGCATCCGTACGGGCGAGATCACCGGTGGCTACACACTCTCACGTGTCGCGGCCGGGGCCGAGTCGCTCGAGGCGGTGCGAAGTGCGAGCGCTACCGGTTACCGCATGCGTGGCACGAATCTGTACATCGTCCCGCCAGAGCCGGTGGGGCCGGGCGACTCGGTGGTGCTGGACCTCGCGTGGAGCTTCACGGTCCCGGAGAACGGTGCCAGCGGACGGATGGGCTGGAACAGCGACGACTTCTTCTTCCTGGCGTACTGGTACCCGCAGATGGCGGTGTACGATGACGTGGTTGGCTGGCACACGGATCCCTTCCAGGGGCAGGCGGAGTTCTACTCGGGGTTCGCCGAGTACGACGTGACGCTCGACGTGCCCGAGGGCTGGCTGGTGCAGGGCACGGGACGCCTGCTCAACGAGCGCGAGGTGTTGCCTGAGCCGATCATCGGGCGTCTGCGCCAGGCCGAAGCAAGTGACACGGTCGTGCACGTGATCACGGAGCAGGATTTCGGGGCGGGGTCCGCCACGCGTCAGAGTGCGGCCGGCCGGTTGCAGTGGCACTTCGTGGCGGACTCGGTGCGTGACGCCGCCTATTCGATCACGTCGGCGTCGGCGTGGGACGTGGTGCGCACCAACGTGGGCGACCGCGACGGCGACGGCCGACCGGAGTACGCCCGGGCTGAGGCCATCTACCGACCCAGGTATGAGCGCTGGCATCAGGTCGCCCGCTACGCGCAGCACAGCATCGACTTCCTGTCGCGGCACACGGGCCTGCCGTACCCCTACCCGCACGCGACGGCGGTGGAGGGTGATGGGATCATCCGGGGCGGCATGGAGTACCCGATGATGACCATGATCGGCGGGTACGAGTCGGGCAGCGATACCTCAATGTACGCCGTGACGGCGCACGAGCTGGCGCACAACTGGTTCCCCATGATCGTCTCGATCGACGAGCGGCGGCGCGCGTGGATGGACGAGGGGACCACCAACTTCAACGATGACGCTGCCTCGGCCGACTTCTTCCCGGGGTACGACTCGGAGCCGTTCGAGTTCCTGGGCTACACGCGCCAGGCCAACACAGGGCACGAGGGTGCGCTGATGCGGTACTCGGACCGCCTGGACAGCCCGGGCCACTACGGTGTCCACGGCTACACCAAGCCTGCGTCGCTGCTCATCAGCCTGCGGCATTTGCTCGGCCCCGAGACGTTCTTCCGCGCCTACCGGGGCTACGTGCGAACCTGGGCGTTCAAGCATCCCAAGCCGTGGGACTTCTTCAGCTATTTCAACACCGCCACGGGCCAAGACCTCTCGTGGTTCTGGCAGAGTTGGTACTACGAGACTTGGACGCTGGATCAGTCGATCGCCTCCGTCACGCCGCGCCGCGGCGGCACCGAGATCGTGGTGTACGATCGCGGCGAGGTGGCGATGCCGGCGCGTCTCACCATCACGTTGGCGAGCGGCGACACGCTGCAGCGCGAGATCCCGGTGTCGACCTGGCTGAGTGGAACGCGGACGGCCACCGTCACGGTGCCGGGCGGGCAGGCCGTGACACGAGTCGAGATCGACGCTCAGGGCGAGTTCCCGGACATGATGCTCAAGAACAACCTCTGGGCGGCGGAGGCCGAGGCCCTCGCAGCCTCGTTGCCGCCGGCGATACGCAACGACCTCGTTCGCAACAGGGCCGCCTTGCTGGCGCGAGGCTATGAACCCGAGGGGGAGCTGCTGGGCGGCTCCGGCCGCAGCCGCTCGAGCGACTATCGAACCGTCACGCTGGAGGGCGGTACGCCGTATGCGATCCTGGCCGTGTGTGACGAGGAGTGCTACGACATCGATCTGGTGCTGACGGACCCTGCCGACTCAACGCTGGCCCGTGACGTGCGAATTGACGACACGCCCGTACTCGAGTTCACGGCTCCCGTGACCGGCCAGTACCGGCTCGAGACCGTCATGTTCAGTTGCCGACTGGATAGCTGCGCCTGGACCGGGCAGATCTTCCGGCACGAGGCGCCGGCGGTCACGAGCGAAGCCCGGCGCGAACCGTAGGGGCGACTGGGGCCCGGGCAACCGCCCGGGCCCCATCTGGGGCATTGGGTGTAGTTCTTGGGACAATCGACCCTAGAACCTCCACCGCGGCAGATCGACCGCCTCGAGACAGCTGATGTCGAGCCCTTCGGTGGAGCCCCGCTCGACGAACTCCGAGAGAACGCGCTGGGGGCAGGCCATGCTGGTCGGGCTGTGCCCTTGCCGCACCACGACGTGCAGTCCGTTGGCCAGATGCCGCACTGCGTCAACGCCGCCCTGCGGCGGGGTGACAGGATCCATCTCCCCGGACATGATCAACACCGGAGCGTCGGAGACAACCATCTCCGAGTATCCCTGGGGGAGCGCGCCGCGCGGCCAGTGCGTGCAGGCCTCCCGGTGGGTGCGCACGCGGTAGTCGCCGAACACGGTGCCGCCCGTCTCCCGCGCCACGTCCGCATCGGTGATCAGCGGGACGTCCTCGCTGCAGGTGACGCTGAGCCACATCCCGGTGAACCAGTCCACCCCCTCGATGAAGCCACGCTCGTACTGCATGATGGAAGACGCCAGCTCGCTCAGGTCGCCGGTGCGGGCCGCCCGGTCGAGGATCCCCGGAATACGCACCGCATTGGCGGAGTGATACATCAGGGAGCGCAGGCGCTCGGCCACTACCTCGCGGTACACCTGGACCTGCACCTTCTCGTCTCTGGTAGGGTGGTCGATCTCCGCAGGGACCGGGTCTTCGGCAAACAACTCCATCACCTGTCGCAGATCCTCAGTTGGATCGCCGACGGCGTCAGTGCACGCTTCGTCTTCCATGCACGCCGCGAACAGCAGATCGAGCGCCCGCTGGCCGGCCGACGCATGTTGTAGCGGATACTTCCACCGCGTGTGCGCCACGCCGATGATCGTTGCCGTCCGCACGTGCTCAGGGTGGCGCCGCAGGTAGACCAACACCGGTCTGGTGCCGTACGATCCGCCCCACAGGTTGATGCGGTCGTAGCCGAGCGCGGCCCGCACGTCGTCGACGTCATCGGCGTGATGCGGCGTCGTGTAGAACCGCAGGTCGGCCTTGCCCTCGAGTCGCTCGCGGCAGCGCACCACGTAGTCCGGATCCAGCATGGGATTCAGGAAACCCTGAAGATTGGCATCGTCTCCGATTGGCGCACAGGGCAGGGGATTGGAGCCCCCGGTGCCGCGCTGATCCACGAGCACAATGTCTCGCCGCGTCATGATGTCCCGGTAGACCAGCGGGACCCACCCCCACGTCGAGACCGCCTCACTCGGCCCGCCGGCGAAGAGAAACACCGGATCCTCGGCTGGATCCTCTCCCGTGTGGGGGAGGACGATGACGTTGAGGGAGATCCGGCGGCCCGCATGCGCCGCTCGATCCTCCCAGACCTCATACCGTCCGCACAACGCCTCGCCCTCCTCAGCACTCACCCGCCCCTCGGGCAGGCGCTCCGCGAGAGCGTCGAATGCCGCGAAGCGGCACGGAGCCATCTCTATTTCCTGAGCCCGACCCG
Source organism: Gemmatimonadota bacterium (assembly GCA_039584015.1). Taxonomy (GTDB): domain Bacteria; phylum Gemmatimonadota; class Gemmatimonadetes; order Gemmatimonadales; family GWC2-71-9; genus WVYX01. The sequence goes on from JBDGYO010000137.1 coordinate 4,657, forward strand.
ATCGGACTGGCACGGCGATGACGGCGAGTAGGGCTAGCGTGGGAACGAGTGCGCGCTTCATGGGTCCTCAGGGTTTGCGAGTTGGTACCGCGTCGCCAACGGAGCTCACTACGAATCCCCCGCGACCCCGGTTTCGGCAAGGGCCGACTTCATGGTGGTGACTGAGACGATGGGCGGCGGTCCCGACTGTGGGCGATCAAGCGTGCTCCGCGGTTGCGGGTGAGGTAGTTCCACGCCCACTGGAAGAACACGAGCACGCGGTTTTCGAACTCCACCAAGTACATGAGGTGAACGAAGAGCCACAGGAGCCAGGCGGGATACCCGGAGAAGCGTAGCCTTCCGAAGTCCGCCACGGCGGCGGCGCGTCCGATGGTAGCGAGTTGGCCCTTGTCGAAGTAGTGGAACGCGCGCGCGGGCCGACCGCGCAGCCGACGCGTGATCGCCGAGGCTACGTAGCGCCCCTGCGCCATGGCCACGGGCGCCAGGCCCGGGAGCGGCTCGCCCGTCTGGTGTGCGAAGTGTGCCAGGTCCCCGATGACGAAGATCTCGGGGTGTCCCGGCACGGAGAGGTCGGGCTCCACGATGACGCGGCCGAGGCGGTCCAGCTCGACGCCCGCCCCGTCGGCCAACGTCCGACCGAGCGACGACGCGCGCACCCCGGCCGCCCAGAGCGCGGTGCGGCACGGTATGCTGTACTCGCCCTCGGCCGAACGCACCCGGACTTCCCGCTCCGAGATCTCGGTCACGAGTGTACCGGCGCGCACTTCAACGCCGAGCCGCTGCAGCGACCGGGTAGCCTTCGCAGAGAGGGCTGCTGGGAAGCTGGTCAGGAGGCGCTCCGCGCCCTCCATGAGGATGATCCGCGCCCGGCTCGCATCCACCGCTCTGAAGTCGCGGCGCATCGTCTGCTTGGCGAGCTCGGCGATCGCGCCCGCCAACTCGACTCCGGTGGGACCGCCCCCCACTACTGCGAACGTGAGCCACGCCTCCCGCACGGCGTTATCCGGCTCGCGCTCGGCCGCTTCGAAGGCCGCGAGCACCCGGCAGCGGATCTCCGTCGCATCCTCGATGGTCTTGAGTCCCGGCGCTCTAGCTTCCCAATCGTCCCGGCCGAAGTAATGATGGCTCACCCCCGTGGCGACGACGAGCGTGTCGTAGGGAAGTGCGTCGTCGGCGAGCAGCACGCGTCGCCCTTCCACGTCGATGCCGGTCGCCTCCGCCAGCCACACTCGCGCGTTGCGCTGCCGTCGCAGTGTCCAACGCAGGGCGGTGGCGATGTCGCCAGGGGAGAGGCCCCCGGTCGCCACCTGGTAGAGCAGGGGTTGGAACAGGTGAAAGTTGCGGCGGTCGACCAGCGTGACCTCCACCGGCGCGCGCCGGAGTCGCTGTGCGGCGTGCAGGCCACCGAATCCGCCGCCCAGGACCACCACGCGATGTTGATGCATAGATCTAGTGTAACATGGCTCGCCTCTCGCTGGGTCGTGCCGGATTCGAGGTAGGAAACCTGGCCTTTGGGCCCGAATCCCCATATCTTGCATGTGGAATGGATGTGCGTGGGTCTCAGGTGTGAGCTCGCGCACGGGATGGCCGCTCACGAGAGTGGCCCTTTTCGTACGACGCGCCTCGAGGGGGATGATGACCGCCAGAACCGTTGCCGAGACCCCGATCGACTGGAACGCGATGCTCGCGCCGTATCGCAAGCCGGAGGTATGGCGCAGTGTCTACCAGCTGGTGAACACGACCGTCCCGTTCGTTGCGGTGTGGCTCCTCATGCTGTGGAGCCTCGACGTGGGGTACTGGCTGACGCTGCTGCTCGCGATTCCGGCGGCGATGCTGGTCGTGCGCATGTTCATGTTCCAGCACGACTGTGGCCATGGTGCCTTCTTCCGGTCGCAGCGGGCCAACAACGCAATCGGGAGTGTGATCGGGGTGCTCACCCTCGTGCCGTACGCCTACTGGCGCAAGACGCACGCGATCCATCATGCCACCTCCGGCAATCTCGACATCCGCGGCTTCGGGGACATCGAT
>JBDGYO010000138.1:0-6682 GCA_039584015.1 Gemmatimonadota bacterium
TGGCATGCCGATTCACGGACAGCTATTCCTGCCATCCGGCGCCGGTCGCGGCGGGCCGCACCCGGCGGTGCTCTTCTTCCACGGCGGCTCGCGGCGGCAGATGCTGCTCGGCTTCCACTACCGCGGCTACTACCACAATGCCTACGCCCTGAACCAGTACCTGGCGAGCCGGGGATACGTGGTGCTCTCGGTGAACTACCGCAGCGGGATCGGCTACGGGATGGAGTTCCGCGAGGCCCTCAACTACGGGGCCCGGGGAGCGAGCGAGTTCAACGACGTGATGGGAGCCGGCCTCTATCTGGCGAGCCGGCCGGACGTCGATCGGGCGCGCATCGGGCTCTGGGGCGGATCGTACGGCGGCTACCTCACGGCATTGGGGCTCGCGCGAGCCTCCGACCTGTTCGCCGCCGGTGTGGATCTGCACGGGGTGCACGACTGGAACCAGGTGATCCGCAACTTCGTCCCCGCCTACCAGGCCGAGCAGCGAGTGGAAGTGGCGCGGCTGGCGTTCGAGTCCTCGCCCATGGCGTCGCTCGACACGTGGCGCTCGCCCGTACTGGTGATCCACGGGGATGACGACCGCAACGTGCCATTCAGCGAGACCGTGGATCTAGTGGAACGACTCCGAGCCCGTGGGGTGGAGGTCGAGCAACTGATCTTCCCCGACGAAGTGCACGGCTTCCTGTTGCACCGCAACTGGCTCGCCGCGTACGAGGCGGCAGCCGAGTTCTTCGACCGTAAGCTGGTGCCATAGCGGTGCCCACTGGAGGCCGCGGGGCGGCGCCGGCGGGGCCGTGTGCAAGGACCGCGGGCTGAGACGTCATCGGTAGTAGACAGCGATCCGAGGAGCGAAGTATGTACGCCAAGCATCGCAAGAAATGGTGGGTGGGACTCTTGTTGGGCCTGTGGCCGGTCGCGGCGGCGGGCCAGGACATCCCGAACATGCAGTCGGGCGCCGACCAGCGGCAGGACGTCACCATCACGGTCTACAACCAGAACTTCGGCCTGGTGCGGGAGGTGCGCGACGTCACGCTGGTGCGTGGTGCCGTGAACCTCGAGTTCCGCGACGTGGCGGCTCAGATCCAGCCCGAGACGGTGCACATCAAGGCATTGCGCGGTGACGGCCTGCGCGTGCTGGAGCAGAACTACCAGTACGACCTGCTCAACCCACAGAAGCTGCTTGAGAAGTACGTAGGGCGCACCGTGAGGGTGTATCGCTACAACTCCAAGACCGGCCGTGACGAGGTGCTCGAGGCGGAGGTCCTCTCCGTCAACGGTGGGCCAATCCTCAAGATCGGCGACGAGATCACGTTCAACTATCCGGGACGGTTCGCGTTTCCGGAGATCCCCGACAACCTGATCGCCAAGCCGACGTTGGTGTGGCTGCTGGATAGTCGCGAGACGCGCCAGCAGCTCGAGGTCTCCTACCTCACGAACAACCTCAACTGGAAGGCCGACTACGTCTTCGTCATCAACGAGGACGATACGTTGGGCGATCTCACGGGGTGGGTGACCCTCACCAACCAGAGCGGCGCGACGTACGAGAACGCCCGTCTCAAGCTCGTCGCTGGCGACGTGCAGCGGGTGACGGGGGGGATGCGCCGTCGCATGGAGATGGATGCACTCCGGGCGGCGCAGGTGTCCGAATCGCAGTTCGTGGAGGAGAGCTTCTTCGAGTACCACCTCTACACGCTGCAGCGTCCCACCACCCTGCGGCAGAACGAGCAAAAGCAGGTCACGCTGCTGGAAGGCGCGGGCGTGGGCATCGACAAGCGGCTCATCTTCTACGGCCAGCAGTATTGGTACCGCGGCTCCTACGGCCAGATCCAGTCCAATCAGAAGGTGGGTGTCTACCTCGACTTCCTGAACAGCGAGGACAACCATCTCGGCGTCCCGCTCCCTCGTGGGGTGGTGCGGGTGTACAAGGCCGACAGCCAGGGCGCGCAGCAGTTCATCGGCGAGGACCAGATTGATCACACGCCGCGCGACGAGCGGGTGCGCATCAAGATGGGTGAGGCGTTCGACGTGGTGGGCGACCGTCGCCAAATGGAATACCGTGTGATCAGCAGCTGTGTGTCCGAGTCGAGCTGGGAGATCACGCTGCGCAACCACAAGGACGAGGCGGCCGAGGTCCAGATCGTGGAGCCGGTGGGGGGAGATTGGAACATCCTCTCCTCCAGCCATGAGTGGAACAAGATGGGCGCCTTCACGTTCAGCTATACGGTCACCGTGCCGTCACGGGGTGAGACGACCGTGGAATACCGCGTGCGGGTGAAGTGGTGCTGAGCGGTGGCTGAGCCTTCGGCTCTGCTCACCGATCCCACCGCCGTCTTCTGCTATATCGCGGCGCTCGCTGGGCTGATGTTCTGGCTCAGCGGGTTGCCGCGTTTCAAACGGTTCTTCGAGATCACCCCGCCGGTGATCTACGCGTACTTCCTGCCCACCATCTCCACCACGCTGGGGATCATCCCCCAGGCGTCGCCTGCCTACGAGTGGATGACCCGCTATCTGTTGCCCACGGCATTGGTGCTGCTGATGATCACGGTGGACCTCAAGAGCATCGTGCGCCTGGGCCCGATGGCGTTGGTCATGGTGGTGGCGGGCTCGGTGGGGATCATCCTGGGCGCGCCGATCGCCCTGCTGTTGTTTGGCAGTTTCCTGCCGGAGGAGGCGTGGAAGGCGTTCGCCGCGCTGTCGGGCAGCTGGATCGGAGGGTCGGCCAACATGGTGGCGATTGCCGAGAGTGTGGGTACACCCGACTCGCTCATGGGGCCGATCATTGTGGTGGACACGGCCGTGGGCTACGGGTGGATGGGCGTGCTGCTGTTCCTGAGCACCTGGCAGCACCTGTTCGACGCCCGGATTCGTGCCCGCACCGAGGTGGTGGAGCAGACCAATCGGCGCCTCGCGGACATCGCTACCCACCGGCGTCCCCTGGAGGTGCCCGCCGCGGTGATCATCGTGGGCATCGGGTTCGGCGGGGCAGCCCTGGCCGTGGCTCTGGGTGGCCGGCTGCCGGTGCTGGGCGATCCGACCATCATCAGCCACACGACCTGGGCGGTGCTCATCGTGGTAACCGGCGGGCTGTTGCTCTCGTTCACGCCCGTGAGCCGACTGGAGGAGTACGGCGCGTCCAAGCTGGGGTACACGGCGCTGTATCTCTTGCTCGGGGCGATCGGGGCGCAGGCCGACCTCAAGGCGGTGCTCGAGGCGCCCGCCTTCTTCGCGGCTGGGATTGCATGGATCGCCGTGCACGCGGCGATCCTGCTGCTCGCCGCCAAGCTGGTCCGTGCGCCGATGTTCTTCTTTGCCACGGCGAGCATGGCCAACATCGGAGGCCCGGTTTCGGCCCCCGTGGTCGCCAGCGTGTACCACCGCGCCATGGCGCCGGTTGGGTTGCTCATGGCGGTGCTGGGCTACGTGCTGGGGATCTACGGCGCACTGCTTTGCGCCTGGATGCTGGGGCAGATTGGGGGGTAGGGAACCGGTGCGGTATCGCACACGTGCGCCAACGCAAGAACCCCGGGCCTGGGCCCGGGGTTCTTGCTATCTGCTGCGGTGCCGCTCAGTGCTACGGCTTCTGCGCGCGCCGCATCCAGCCGCCGTGGATCCGCGCCTGCACCAGATCCTCGGCCGAGAGGCCGGTGAAGTTGTGCTCCTCCAGCTCCTTCACGAAATCCGCGTTCACCCCGTGGATGCGGAACCGGATGAGCGTTGCGGCGGGCACGTCCACGTAGCCCACTGCCGCCATCTGCTGCACGAACGAGGGGCTCACCCCGTGAATCCGCATGCGGCGCAGCGTGGCGGAGCTGAGATCGTCATAGCCTAGCTCCGTAAAGCCCGCGACCCAATCCGCGCTCACTCCGTGGATGCGCATCTGCACCAGCTCGTCCATGGAGAGCTCGAACCCCAGCTCGGCCATCTCGTGGATGAAATCGGCGCTCACGCCGTGAATGCGGGCGCGCCGCAGGTCCTCACCCGACAGGTCGGAGTACCCCAGCTCAGCCAGCCGCTCGATGAACTCGGGACTCACACCGTGTATCCGCATCCGCACGATGTCCTCGGCCGACAGGTGGTCGAACCCCGCGGCGGCCATCGTCTGGACGTAGTCGGAACTCACGCCGTGGATGCGGAACCGCACCAGGTCCTCACCCGACATGTCGGTGTAGCCGTGCTGGGCCATCGCCTCGATGTAGCGCACCGACACCCCGTGGATGCGGAACCGGACCAGGTCGTCGATCGACATGTCGTCGTACCCGGCAGCGGCCAGCCCGTCCACGAAGTCGGGGCTCACGCCGTGGATGCGCATCCGAATCAGATCGCGCACCGTGGCGTCGCGGTAGCCCCGCTCCTGCATGGCGGTGACGAACGTGGTCGTCACGTCCTGCAGCGTCATGGAGAAGAGGTTGCGCGTCGTGAGGCCGGAGTAGCCGAGCCGCGCCATGCTCTGAACGAATGCGTCGCTCCCCGTCCAGACGAAGCGGCCCCACGCCTCGTCGCCTTCCTGCTCGCCCTCGAAGGCGATGGTGCCGGCTTCGCGGGAGAGCTCGAACTGGACCGCACCCGAGCGGCCGCTCCACAGGTCCAGGCCTGGGAGCTCCTCGGGCCGATAGCTGTTGCCGTTCTGGGTGCGGCGGCCGTCGATCTCGGTTCTGAGGTCGAGCTGCACCCGGCGCTGGTCGTCCCACGACCGCCCCTCGGCGTCCCAGCGCCCCTCGATCGTCAGCTGCTGCGGGGTGGTGTTGAGCGCCAGGACGGCCAGCATGACCGTGGGGGCGCCGATGGCGAGCAAGCTTCGCATGGTGTGCTCCGGAGTGGGGGTTGAGGTCCTCACCCGTCTTAGATGCTCGATACCGCCGTTTGGTTGAACTACGGATGCAGGTCGGTGCGCGTTTCCCGGTTCCAGCACGGCGGAGTGTCCGCTGCAGGGGTCACTTTGCCTCCGGCGCCCCCGCGCTAGAATCTGTAAGTCTTTGTTATACAACGCCTTACAGACAGCCGTGGCAATCGGCATACCGCTTGCCTTCAAGAGCGGTGGGCAACGGGTGGAATAACGGCAGGGAGGCGACTATGCGGCGCGCATTCACAGCACTGGCAGTAGTGGCGGTGATCGTGGCTCTCGGCGCGCCCGCGCAGGCGCAGGAGCAGGAGCAGCCCAAGTATCGGGGCTTCTGGATCGCGTTCGGGGCGGGTGGCGGTTGGGAGACGTGGCAATGGGACTTCGGCACCGCGGGGCGCGGCCACTCGGTCTACCTGCGCATGGGTGGCACCGTGAATCAGCACGTGCTGTTCGGCGGTGAGGTCCTGGGGTGGTTCAACGGTGCGGGGAATCACGAGCGCCTCAACGTCACTGCCAGTGCGCTGCTCTATCCGTTCGCGAGCGGCCCCTGGTTTCTGAAGGGGGGATGGGGGCTCGCCCAAGCCGGGCTGGAGGACCGCCAGGGAGTGGGCATCACGCTGGGCTCGGGGTTCGATTTCCGGCTCGGCGGCAACTTCTACATCACGCCCAACGTGGATCTGCTGGTGCAGTTCCTACAGCACGACACCAATGCGTCGCTGCTATTCACGATGGGCGCGACCTGGCACTGACCGAGGGGCGCGCTGTGTCGAGGAGGCGCGAGGCGGGCGACCGTCTCGCGTCTTGTCGTTTGGCGGCGTAGGAGGGCTACAGGTACGGCGCCGCGAGCCTGGCGATCCCGTCTCGTAGCTTTACTGGCAGGCTGCGCCCGTTCACCTCCGCGGCGGTGACCTCCCGCGCCCGCTCGAGCTTGCGTTCGATGAGGGCGTTGAGCTTGGCCGCGAGCGCGGCATCGTAGCACTCCACGCCGAACTCGAAGTTGAGCCTCAGGCTGCGGGCATCCCAGTTGCTCGAGCCGAACAGCGCCCAGCCGTCGTCGACCACCATGAGCTTGGAGTGGTCGAACGGGGCGGGGGTGGTGAACACGCGGCACCCGCGGGCCAGCACCTGCCACAGCTGCGCCGTCGACGCCCACTGCACCAGCGCGAGGTTGCTCTCTTCGGGCAACAGGATCTCGACCGTGACCCCCCGCAGCGCCGTGACGTCCAGGGCGGAGATGAGTCCCTGGTCCGGAACGAAGTACGGCGTCACGATGCGCACCGACTTCTGGGCGCAGGCCAGGGCGCCGAGGAACACGAAGCGCGCCTTCTCGAAGTCCTCGTCCGGGCCGTCGTTGATGCCGCGCGCGACCACGCTGCCAGAGACGTCGAGCGGCGGGAACCAGGTGACGTCGTCCAACAGCTCGCCCGTCGTGAACAACCAGTCGTCAGCGAACGTGCGCATGAGCTGCGCGACCACCGGTCCCTCGAGCTTGAAGTGGAGGTCTTCGACGGGGTGGGACGGGTGGGTCCCCAACACGTGACCCTGGCGGATGTTCATTCCGCCTGTGAAGCCGACCCTGCCGTCCGCGACCAGCAGCTTGCGGTGGTTGCGTAGGTTCAGGTACGGCATGCGCCAGGGCCACAGGGTCCGACCGAACAGCGCCACTCGGACTCCCCGCTGCTTGAGGGAACGCCAGATGGGGGGCCACGAGTACCGAGCTCCCACGGTGTCGACGAGGACCCGCACCTCTACACCGCGCTTCACCGCCCGCTCCAGCGCCTCCTGGAATTGCCGGCCCACCTCGTCGTTGTCGAAGATGTACGTGCTGAGCGCCACCGTGAG
>JBDGYO010000139.1:0-12179 GCA_039584015.1 Gemmatimonadota bacterium
CTTGAGGAGGTGCTCATCCGAGGTCGGACCCCACCCCAGCTCCCGCTGCTGCTCGAGGAAGGTCTCGGACATGAGGTAGCCACCGGGCTTGACCGCCTCGAGGAACTGCGGCATACGTGCCCGGTCGAGGAAGTTGAAGATCATCACGACATCGAACTGGCCGTCCGGGAGCGGGTCTTTCGTGAGGTCGGCCTGCAGCCACTGGACGGTGACGCCGGCACCGGAGGCGGCCAGCTCCGCCGCCTGGAGCCGCTCGGGGTCGACATCGACCGCCACGACCTCGGCGCCTTGCTCGGCCGCCGCTATCGCATGAGTGCCGCTGCCGCACGCCAGGTCCAAGACCCTCGCGCCGCTCTTGATCACGCCGGCATGCCACTGGAACCATGTGTTGGGCACTTCCCGACCGCTCGCTGCTGACACGCTAATGGACGCTCCCTTTACGTTCGAAACCAGAGCGGCCTACCTGGATGCCATGGCCGCGGAGCCCGTGGACCTGCTGATCATCGGTGGCGGAGTGACGGGCGCCGGCATCGCCCGTGACGCTGCCATGCGGGGAATCCGAACTGCGATCGTCGACAAAGGCGACTTCGGGTGCGGTACCAGCTCCCGCTCCTCGCGGCTCATCCACGGCGGACTTCGGTATCTCGAGCATGGCCATCTGCGGCTCGTGTTCGAAGCGAGCCGCGAGCGCCGAATCCTCCAAAAGATAGCACCTCACCTCGTGTGGCCACGGTCCTTCCTGTTTCCGGTACACCGGGGGGCCCGCGTTCCCCGCTGGAAGGTCGAGGCTGGGCTCTGGCTGTACGATGTGCTGGCGCTCTTCAGGAATGTGCGCCGCCACGAGATGCTGGGCAAGCGGGCCATGCTGCGCGCCGAGCCGGGCCTGCGCTCCAAGGGCTTGAAGGGGGGCGCACGGTACTACGACGCCCAGTGCGATGACGCGCGTCTGGCGCTCGCCAACGTACGCGACGCCGCCAGGCACGGTGCGCTGGTAGCCAACTACGCCCAGGTCGACCGACTCGAGACCGCCGACGGGAGGGCGGGGGGGGCACGGGTGACCGATCTGGTCACTGGCGAGCAGCACGCGATCCGCGCTCTGGCGGTCGTGAATGCCACGGGGCCCTGGTCCGACGAGCTGCGGGCATCGGAAGGGGAGAAGGCGGTGCTCCACTGCACCAAGGGTGCGCACATCGTCGTGTCGCGGCGGCGCATGGGGAATAGTGAGGCCCTCATCTTCACCTCGCCCATCGACGGCCGCGTCATGTTCATGGTTCCGTGGGGAACCATCACGTACATCGGCACGACCGAAACGGAGTGCGAGCACCGGCCGGACGATGTACGGGCCGACGCCGACGACGTGATCTACCTGCTGCGATCGGTCAACGCCTACTTCCCCGAGGCACGGCTCACGTTCGACCACGTACTGGCTACGTGGGCAGGAGTGCGCCCGCTCCTGCGGAAGGCCGAATCGGAGGATCCGAGGGCCGTCTCACGCGAACACGCGATCCTGGAGAGCGGCACCGGCCTCATCTCCATCGTGGGTGGGAAGCTCACGACATTCCGCAAGATGGCGGGGCAGGTGGTGGACCTCGTATGCAAGCGGTTACACGAGCTCGATGGGCGACCCGTGCCGGCACGGGCGCTCACCCACAAGCGCCCCCTGCCGGGCGGCGAAATGCAGGACCTGGACCTGCTGATCGACTCCACGGAGGCCGACGGATTGCCTCGGGACGTGGCCACGCACCTGGTTCACACGTACGGGAGCGAAACCGCCGCCGTGGCGCGCCTCGCCGCGTCCGAACCGGTCATGGCCGAGCCCGTGGTTCCGGGGCACGCCACCATCTGGGCGGAACTCGTCTACGCGATGCGACGGGAGATGGCCATCACCCTCGGCGACCTACTGATCCGCCGCACACACCTGTTCTACGCCGCTCCGGATCAGACACTGGAGCGGGCGCCGGCCGTTGCGCAGCTGGCGATGCGCGAGATGGGTTGGGACAGTGCGCGGAGGAACGCCGAGCTGGAGGCCTACAGGTACGAGGTCGCCAGGAGCATCGCCTTCCGCGAGGATGTCTGGGGCCAGGAAGACTAGCTGTCGGTGGCCTTCACGGTCGGGAGCTCCCACGCCTCGACGCGCTCATCCCGGAACTGCCGCGCCGCTAGATACGCCTCCTTCAGACGCTCCATCAGCTCAGCCCGCCGATCGTACAGCCGCCTGTGCGGCCGCGCCTTCCTCTTCGCCAACGCATAGGAGGCGAGGAGGGGGAATCCCACCGTGCCGTCACAGTAGCACACCACCGCATCGGGCAACCTGTCCGGGTCTACCTTCCCCCAACTCACCGCCTCGGCCGGAGTCGCTCCGGAGAGCCCGCCCGTATCGGGGCGCGCGTCGGTGATCTGCAGGAAGTAGTCGTGTCCCACCTCCTCGATCCCCAACACCTCCTGGATCTGCGGCTCCGTCTGGAGCACGAAGTTCTTGGGGCTCCCGCCGCCGATGATGAGCACACCGCTCTTGCCACCGTCACGCTTGGCGTCGAGCACGATGGCCGCCGTCTCGTTGACGTCCGCTGAGACATCGTAGGCGAGCTTGTAGCCGTCCAGGGCGATCTCCGCCACGTTCATCCCGATGGACGAGTCCCCCGGCGAGGACGTGTAGATGGGCACACCGCACTCGTGCGCCACCGTGAGCAGTGACTTGTACTTCAGGCCGAGCGCCCGCTCACGTTCCTTGAGGTACTTCCCCAGCAGAAAATGGTACTCGGCGCTGCTCATGGGGTGCTGAAACTCGTCGTTCTTCGAGACGTCGCGGATGAAGTCGTCGGTCCTGAGCAAGGTGCCGTAGTCAACGTAGACGTCGTAGATCCGCACGACCCCATGCTCCCGCAGCTTCACATCGTCCGCGAACGGGCTGCCCCGGTGCAGCGAGTACCCGAGCGCGAAGTGGGCGTCGTGATAGAGGTTTGCGCCGGTGGAGACGATCCAGTCGATGAAGCCGGCTTCGATGAGGGGGATCACGGTGGACATGCCCAGCCCCGCTGGCGTCATGGCACCGGTGAGGCTCATCCCCACGGTGGCATCCTCGGCGAGCATGCGCTGGGTGAAGAGCTGGCAGCTCTCTCGCAGGCGGCCCGCGTTGTAGGCCAGGAACGCGTTGTCGATGAGATCCGCCACGGTCTCGCCGCCCCGCAGCGGCTGGGGCGCGATCGGCTTCCCACCGAGAAGCTGACTCTTGTGCTCGTTCATCTCACCATCCTCTCGCGCTCGGCGCCTCAGGCCGACTGTGCTTCCATTCGCTCCTTGGCGTCACTGATGATCCGCACTACCTCCTCAGGATCATCCGTGACGTAGTACAGGTCGAGATCCTCGGCCGATATGTTCCCGTCCTCCGCTACCCGCTCACGCAGCCAGTCGAGCAGCCCGCCCCAGTACTCGCTCCCCACCAGCACGACCGGCATGTCCCGTATCTTGCCGGTCTGGATCAGGGTGAGCGACTCGAACATCTCGTCCATCGTCCCGAACCCTCCCGGGAAGCAAACGAACGCCAGCGAGTACTTGGCCAACATCGTCTTGCGTACGAAGAAGTAGCGGAAGTTCACCACACGATCCAGATACTCGTTGGCCCCCTGCTCCAAAGGCAGCTCGATGTTCAGCCCGATGGAGAGCGTCTCGGCCTCCCGCGCTCCCCGGTTCGCCGCTTCCATGATCCCCGGCCCGGCGCCGGTCATGATCGCAAATCCCTGCTGCCCGAGCAGGCGCGCGGTCTGCCTGGCCAGCTGGTACGTCGGATCGCTGGGCTCTGCGCGGGCGGACCCGAAAATAGTCACGCACGCACCGACGTCGGCGAGCTCATCGAAGCCCTCCACGAACTCGCCGAGGATACGGAGGGCGCGCCACGGATCGGTCTGTGTGAAGGCCGCGTGCGTGGGCTCGACGGGGGACGTGAATAGTTGCTCGTCCGCCGTGACCGAGGGGCGTGGTCGCCTCGGCGACTCACCCTGCGAGGACTTCGATCGCTTGGACATTGTCGTCAGTCGCGTTGTAGAAGAAAGGACTGAGCCGCACGTGGCCGGGTCGTGCATCCGCTACGACGTGCTCGCTCGCCAACCGGGCCACGGCAACGGCCGGATCGTCACTGGGGATCATTACGATCGCTGCGCGGTCCTCGGCCGTGGACGCCACCTTCGGGATCAACCCTGCGTTCCGCGCTCGGCCGATCAAGTCTTCGGTGAGCCCCCGGGTGACTTCGCAGATGCGATGCACACCGATCTCGTGGATCATCTCCAGCCCGCCGAGCTGAGCGTACACGGCCGCCAGAGATGGTGTCCCCTGCTCGAAGCGACGCGCGTCCTCGTGCCACTCGATGTTGCGGCGGTCGAACTCGAACTGCCGCGCGTGCGCGAACCAGCCGGTGACGGTGGGCGTGAAGCGGTGCGTCAGGTCCTCGCGTACGTAGAGGAACACGATGCCCGGCCCGCCCAGGAGCCACTTGAGTCCTCCGGCGCACAGAAAGTCGACGCCGGTCTCGTGCACGTCGAAGGGCAGCTGCCCGACGCTCTGATAGGCGTCCACGAAGCAGAGCGCTCCCTTGGCATGGGCGGCGTCTGCCACCGCCCGAATGTCCTGGATCGCCCCGGTAGTGAAGAACACGTGGGACGTCGCCACCAGCGCCGTCCGTTCGTCGATCGCCCGAGTGAGCGCCTCGACGGGCACCGTCACCCCGTCCGCGCTCTCCACGACCTCGACTTCCACGCCTGCACTCCGCTTCGCGAGCCACTGGTACGCCACCGTTGGGAAGTCGAGCTCCGTGGTCACCACCTTGGGGCGCGTCGTGTAGTCGAGTGCGCCCGCGAGCACGGCGGTGGCCGTGGAGATGGAGGCGTGGAGTGCGATCTCGCCGGGCCGCGCCCCAATCACACGGGCATACCCGTCCCGCAACAGCTCCAGCGACTCCCACCACACGTCATACCAGGCTGCCGCGCCGCGTGCGTCCCACACCGACAGGAACTCGTCCACCTTCGCGCGCGAGCGATTCGAAAGCGCCCCCAACGAGCACGAGTTCAGGTAGACCTGCCGCTCGAAGATGGGGAACTCCGAACGGTAGTGTGCGAGGGAGTGCGCACTGGCGGTGCTTGCGAGGGCCATAGGCGCCAATATACAAGTATGGTGTAGTGGGAGTCAGGGAGTCGTTCGTTCGGGAGCGATGGGCGTGCTCCGCACGAGCGACACCAAACTCACGGCCGCCCAGACACCTTCCAGGATGATGAAGCCGGCACGGCGATCGGCGATGGCGACGGCCGCGAGCAGCAGGGCACCCACTAGATTGAACCAGAGGTAGACGGCACCTGTGCTGGACCAGCGGCGGCGCTGCAGGGCAACGTAGGCGACGAGGATCAGGGCCGCGCCCACGAGAGAGGCGAGTTGCAGAACCATAGTCATGAGGTTTCGTCCACGCTGAGAGGGAGCTGGCTCAAGCTAACCCTGGTGCTCGGAGCGCGCGCCGCCATCAACCCGCGTCTGGCACTCGACCTGGTGCGAACGGCATGGGCGTTCCGTGCTCGACACTGGTACCGTCGCTTCCCCTTCCTTCCCATGCCGCCACGATCCTATCTGCGGTGGAGAATGCACACCGCCTACGGTGACGAGGACGCGGTTCCTCCCCCCGAGGACGTGATCCGGTTCGCGCGCTGGCGCCGGGAGGTCATGCATCTGTGACGCCCGAGCGCCGGGCGCATCTGGTGAAGGAGCGGGCTCGCGCCCTGGGCTTCGAGACAGTGGGCGTCGCCGACCTTTCCCCTGCACCCCATAGCGAACAACTCGAGCGGTGGCTCGCCGACGGAATGGCCGGCACGATGGATTACATGCGCCGACAGGCGCCGCGCCGCATCGTACCAGCCTCCATCGTGCCCGGTGCCACACGCGCCGTGGTCGTCACCCGGAATCACCGCCATCCGGTGGCCCCGACGCGCGCGGGGGCGGGGCGCGTGGCGCGCTACGCGCAGGGGCAGGATTACCATGCTGCCTTGCGCCGCCCCCTCGACGAGCTTGCCGCCTACGTCCGCTCACTCGGGAACGACGACACGCTTGCCAAGGCCTACGTCGATGCCGGGCCCGTACCGGAGCGGGAGCTTGCCCAGCGTGCGGGCCTCGGCTGGATCGGGAAGAACACCATGCTGATCGACCCGCGGCGCGGGTCGTTCTTCTTCCTTGCATGCGTGCTCACCGACCTCGAGCTCGCTCTGGACGCGCCCTTCCAGGCGGATCGCTGCGGCAGCTGCACACGCTGCCTCGACGCCTGTCCCTCGCGCGCCTTCCCCGAACCGCGCATGCTCGACAGTCGCCGGTGCATCTCCTACCTGACGATCGAGCACCGCGGCGAGATCGATCCAACCATTGCACCGCTGATGGGTGATTGGGTGTTCGGCTGCGATGTGTGCCAGGATGTCTGCCCCTGGAACTTCAAGTTCGCGACGGAGGCCGACGACCCGTTGCTGCAGCACAACCCTGCGCTCGCGTTCCTCGACCTGGACGAGCTTCAAGACATGCGCGCCGCAGAGTTCAACCGCCGCTACGGCTGGACCGCTCTCGAGCGGCCCGGAGGAGCGGGGATGCACCGCAATGCCCGCCTCGCGGCGGAGAATGTCTCGAGGATGCCGTCGTCTGGAGGGCACCGATCCGCACCATCGCCTTGCCGGACACCCCGTTACCTACGAGGTGATCGCGGGACAGACGCTGGAGCTCGTGTACGACGAGGTTCAGGGGATCAACGAGTCGGAGATCCAGGGGCTCAAGCGGGTTGTTGGAGAGGAGTGCTTCATCAGCGTGGCGCCGCAGACGGCCGAGACTCTACGGGTGCGGGTGGTCGTGCGGTTGAAGTAGAATACTCGGCCGGGGTCCTACGGCCGCACCACCCTCGCCTCTCCACCCCACCGCGCGGCCGTGGCCGGGAAGTCCAGCTGGCTCAGCGAGTCCACCAGCCACGCCGCGCGGCCCGTGGGATCGGGTGCGACAAGTCCCGGGGGGCGTTGGTAGGTCGAGCGCAGCGTTGCGCCTTCGACGCGCCCCTCCGCATCGAGTGTCATGCACGCAACGGCACCCCGGTTGTTGGGCTCGCGCATCGAGAACGGACCGTACGTGAGGAGATTCCCCAGCGAGTAGAGGATCAGCGCGTCGCCCCACCACTCCGAGGCGCGCATCACGTGCGGCCCGTGCCCAATCACCACCGATGCCCCGGCATCGACCGCTGCGCGTGCGAACGCGACCGAGTTGCCCCGGTTCTCCCCAAGGTAGATCTCCGTCTCGTTGGCCGTGCGCTGCGCCGACGCACCCTCGGCCCCCATGTGCATGGTGACCACCACGCGCCGGTACTGCCGCGCGGTCCGCGCCACGTGGCGTGTGACCCCAGCAAGATCACGGGGGTCGGGACCCGCCTGCGCCGTACTGAAGCCGAGAAACGCGACGCTGTCGCCTTGGCTCGTTACCACGACCGTTGCGAGCGTGTCGACACCCGTCACCGCCACGCCGGCGTCACCGAGATACCCCTGCGTTGCTTCGAAGCCGGCGCCGCCCGCGTCCATGGCATGGTTGTTGGCCAGATTGCCGATGATGGCTCCGCTGTCGGCGAGCTCGCGAATGGCCGCTGCGACGGCCACCGGTTGGCGGAACGCGTAGCAGTTGCGGGAGCCCGGGCGGCACTTGGGCGGAGCCGGCCCCTCCCCGATTGCGCCCTCGACGTTGAGCAGCACCACGTCGGCGTCGGCCACCAGGGGTGCGAGCGGCGCCAGGAGCCGACCGGGGTCGGGAACCGCCGCTACCGGCGCCCCCAACCTCACCGTCGCCCGAGTTGCCCATGCCGTATCCAGGTTGGTGCCGAGCACGACGTCCCCACCCGCACAGACGCGTACCGGCTCGGGTGGCGGAGGCGGCTCGGGGGCGGGTGCGATCGGCACCTCTCGAATCACCTGGATGCTGTCGATGTCGACGAGAGTGTCCACCTCGAGGGTCGGCTGGGGCTCGGTCGGCGGCGCGTCCGCCTGAGGAGGCGCCGGGACAGGCTCATCCTCGAGCGAGCGGCCACCACAGGTCACCAGACCCGCCAGGGTAGCCAGCGCGACGACGTGGCGGAGGGCGCGCAACATCACAGCCCCGTCGGGTGATCGACGAATTCCCACGGCAGGCCGAATCGCTCCTGCAGGTGTGCGGCCAACGCCTTCACCCCCACCGTTTCGGTGAGGTAGTGCCCGGCGTAGATGACGTTGACCCCCCACTCTTCGGCGTCGAAGTAAGTGTGGTGCGCACCCTCACCGGTGACGTATGCGTCGAGCCCGGCGTCCCGCGCCTGGGCGATCATCCCACCGCCACCCCCGGTGACAATCCCCACGCGCTGCACGGCGCCCGGCCCGGTCGCAATGACATGGGGCTCCCCGCCCACGGCCTCCCCTACCCGGCGCACCAGTTCCTCCAGCGTCACTGGCAGCGAGCCCGCTACTCCGATGACCTGCTCGTGGTATTCCCCGAACGGCTCTTGATCGGCCAAGCCCAACGTACGGGCCAGGACGGCGTTATTCCCCACGTCCGGATGCATGTCGAGCGGCAGGTGAGCCGAGTACAGAGCGACATCGGCCTCCACCAGCCGTCGGATGCGGCTGGCGTGCCGACCCGTGATCGGCTGCACACCACCCCAGAAGAGTCCGTGGTGAACGAGGAGCAATCCTGCACCCATCTCGGCCGCCGCATCAATGGTCACCTGGCATGCGTCCACCGCGACCGCCACTCGGTTCACCGTGCCCCGATTCTCCACCTGAAGGCCGTTCACGGCGTTCGGGTCGTCCCCGATATCGCCGATCCGCAAGTAATCGTCGAGGTAGCTGGCAAGCTCGGCTAGCTGCATGTCGGATTCCCAACCCCGCTTTGGCGGACCAGTCGACGGTGTCGCGACAGTTCAAGTCCTCAGTCGCCCTCTACCCGCCCTGGACCACATCGAGTACTGGTGCAAACGAAAACGATAAGTGCGCCTTCGACAGCGCACTTACATACTGCAATGAACAAGCCACATGACATGCGGAGGACGAATCGCCACCCGCACGACTGTCGTCACCATCAGCTATAGGGCTGGCGCCGCGAGTCCAGGACCGGCTCCGGGTCCCTGGCAGGAGGCGACGGATTCTCCGGGCGCTTGGCCGCCACCATAGCGCCCTGCTCGAGGGCGTTGGGCTCACCCATCTGCACGTTTCCGTTGACCTCACCGCCCTCGTTGACGATGAGCCTCTTGGTCACGATGTCACCCTGGACCATCGAGTTCTCCTGCACTTCGACGCGCTCGTCCGCGTAAATCGACCCCGCCACGCGTCCTCCCACGATGGCCTGACGCGTATAGACGTCACCCTCGATCACGCCACCCCTCGCAACCAGCACCTCTCGGTCGGCCCGGATACTCCCAACTACAGTACCCTCGACCTTTAGGACCCCGTCCGTCGCCAACTCGCCGACGATGCGCATACCGGTGGCGACGATCGAGATGCTTACGTCGCGACCGCCCGATCGACCGCTGTCATCGGCACGTGCCATGCTCACGACTCCTCTCTAACCAGTTGTCGAGGGTCAAGCGACTGCCCCTCGTGCAGGACCTCGAAATGTAAGTGTGGGGCGGTCGATCGTCCCGTCGATCCCGACATCGCGATCACCTGGCCGGCGCGGACCGAGTCGTCGGCCTGCACCAGGAGGCGCGACGCGTGACCGTACATGCTCTGATAGTCGTCGGGGTGGCCGATCAGCACGAACAGCCCGTACTCGGGATCCTGCCCGGCCTCCTCGATCACGCCCCCGCCGGCCGCCCGAATGGGCGTGCCCAACGGCACCGCAATATCGAGGCCCGAGTGGGCCTCGCTGCCCGAGCCGCTGCCGACGGTCCCCCGGGTGACGATCCCCGGTTCGTTCAGCGGCCAGTGGTTTGGTATGGAAGGACCTTCCTCGTACCTACCCGAGTCGCCCGGAACGCGGGCGAGGAGCGCGTGAGCCACCGGATCGTCCGACAGCGCACGCCCCCGGACCGCGACGACGTCGCCCCCGAGCATGGTACGCACCTGGTCGTACCGTGACTCCGCCTCCTCCAGCCTGCTGGCCAACTCATGCACCATCTCATTCTCGGCCCGCAGTCGCTGGACCTCACCCGTGAGCCCCGGCACGCGCGCGGCGGTGCGAGCGATCGGAGCATAGAGGATTGCCGCGAGGACGATGAACACGAGGAGGGTGCTGCCGCCAATCACGATGAAGCGTGCCAGCCAGAGGGGAAGGCGAATGGAGCGGGACTCCAGGTCGCCGTCCCGATGCAGCATGATCGTGAGCGATCGGCGGCCAGTCATCCGTCGTACGATTCGCCCAGGATGACCTCCAGAATCCGCTGGAGGTCGTCCGGTGAGTAGAAGTTGATCATCACCTTGCCGCTCTTGCCGCGTGTTGCCACACGGACGTCGGTCTGCAACCGGCGACGGAGCGCTTCCTCGACGCGGCGTGCCTCGGGATCCACTCGTGCGCCCCGGGGCGCACGTGGTCGACGGGTGGCCGCCTTCCCACCCCGCGCCAGCTCTTCGACCTCGCGCACCGAGAGCTCCTGCTCGACAGCGGTCCGCGCCAGTCGCTCGATCTTTTTGCCGTCCTCGAGCGCCAGCAACGCCCGCGCATGTCCGACGCTCAGCCGTCCGTCGTGCAACATCGCCTGAACCGACGCCGGGAGCTTGAGGAGGCGCAGCGCGTTCGCGACAGTGGAACGGTCACGGCCGACCAACTCACCCACCGCGGCTTGCGATACCCCGAACTCGGCGATGAGGCGTTGGTAGCCGCTGGCTTCATCGATGGGCGACAGCGCGTCACGCTGGAGGTTCTCGACGAGCGCGAGGGTAAGCAGGGTCTGATCGTCCACGTCACGTACTACCGCGCCGATCTCGGTCCATCCGAGGCGCTGCGCCGCTCGCCATCGGCGCTCGCCGGCCACGAGCTCGTAAGCGCCGTTCGCTGCCGGGCGCGCCACCACAGGCTGCAGCAGGCCCGAACGCTGCATCGAGTCGGCCAGCTCGGCCAGCGCTTCCTCATCGAATGCCTGGCGCGGCTGGTAGGGATTGGGGCGCAACGCCTGCACAGGGAGTTGCGCGAGCGATCCCTCTGCCTTTGCCTCGTCTACCGTCGCCGGCCCGAGGAGGGCCTCCAGCCCGCGACCCAGCCGCCGCTTGCTTCCACTCGTCATGCCAGTGCCCGCGTCATGGGGGTGTCCTCTTCGGGGGCAGCAACGCCCGCCTGCACCTCGGCGGAGCGCTGCAACAATTCTTGTGCGAGTCCCAAGTAGCTCTTCGAGCCGACCGACTGCACGTCGTAGAGCAGGATCGGCTTGCCAAAGCTCGGCGCTTCCGCCAGCCGCACGTTTCGGGGAATGACCGTGCGATACACTCTGCGACCGAAGTACTCCTTGGCCTCGGTGGCCACCTGTCGCGAGAGATTGAGCCGCGCATCATACATCGTGAGCAGCACGCCCTCGATGGCCAGGTTGGCGTTGCAGTTCTGCTGCACGAGCCGCACAGTGTTCAGCAGCTTGGAAAGACCTTCGAGCGCGTAGTACTCACACTGAATCGGAATCAGCACCGAGTCGGCAGCGGTGAGCATGTTCAGTGTGAGGAGACCGAGGGACGGTGGGCAGTCGATCAGGACAAACTCGTAGTCGTCGCGCAGCTCCGCGATCGTGCGGCGCATGACCGACTCGCGCTCGGCCCAATTGACGAGCTCCACCTCGGCGCCCACCAGGTCCTGTGTCGCCGGCACCACGTCGAGCGTGTGCACGTTCACGCCACGCCGTACCACGTCTGCCAGAGAGGCATCGCCGAGCAAGGCATCGTA
This sequence comes from Gemmatimonadota bacterium, assembly GCA_039584015.1. Lineage (GTDB taxonomy): Bacteria > Gemmatimonadota > Gemmatimonadetes > Gemmatimonadales > GWC2-71-9 > WVYX01. The sequence goes on from JBDGYO010000139.1 coordinate 11,881, forward strand.
CAATGAGAGCGCGATGCTGTCCCGCTCGATCCCGATCCCGCTGGTGGCGTTGGCTTGGGGGTCCGCGTCGACGAGCAAGGTGCGCCGCTCCGCAGCGGCAAGCGACGCTGCGAGATTCACGGCGGTCGTAGTCTTGCCTACGCCGCCCTTTTGGTTCGCGATGGCGATGACCTTGCCCATAGGTCTACAAATGATTAACTATCAATAGGTTACGCAGTATTGATGCGCGGGAGAAGCGGCTTCCGAAGCATGCCGCGGGAGCGTGTCCGGCCAATATACAGGGGTGGTTGACGCGGCGC
>JBDGYO010000140.1:0-6651 GCA_039584015.1 Gemmatimonadota bacterium
TACAAATGATTAACTATCAATAGGTTACGCAGTATTGATGCGCGGGAGAAGCGGCTTCCGAAGCATGCCGCGGGAGCGTGTCCGGCCAATATACAGGGGTGGTTGACGCGGCGCTACACCCATTCTGCGTTGCGGAAGTGCTGAATATCCCGGCGGAAAGGGCCCAGAAGTCCTGGCATATGAGGTGTTTCACGTGAAACGGAATCTCGCAACGCTCATTCTTGTCGCGATCCTGTCCGGCCCACCGGCGGCGGCTCAACAGGTGGCCGACACTACGTTCATTCCACCGGTCCCCTCCCCCGCCTTCGAGTCAGGGGCTGGACCCATCGTCCTGATCGACGAGGCCCACTTCAATTTCCATACGGCGGACGGGCGCTACCTCCCCTTCGCCAAGATCCTGAGGCGGGACGGCTACGTAGTGGTCCCCTCCGGCTCCGCGTTCACGAGCCAGCTCCTGGAGGGAGCGGACATACTCGTCATCTCGAATGCCCTCGCGGAGCGAAACGCGGAGGATTGGTCCCTGCCGACCCCCACGGCCTTCGATTCCCAGGAGATTCGGGCCGTGCTGGAGTGGGTGGCTGCAGGAGGGTCCCTCTTCCTGATCGCCGATCACATGCCATTCCCGGGAGCGGCCCAGGAGCTGGCTGCCTCCTTCGGCGTCCTATTCGGGAACGGCTTCGCGATGGGATCGGAGCAGGGCAGGGCGGCCATGATCTTCCGCCGCGCCGACAGCTCCCTGGCGGATCACCCCGTCACGAACGGTCGTGAGCCCCGCGAGCGGGTCGATTCGGTGGCAACGTTCATGGGACAGGCCTTTCGGGTACCCCCTCGAGCCGCCCAACTCCTGACACTTCCCACTCCGTCGGTCCTCCTCCTCCCCGAGCGCGCCTGGCAGTTCTCGGAAACAACACCCAGGATTCGGGCGGACCGCATGGCGCAGGCAGCCGTCCTGCGCCATGGCAACGGTCGCGTTGCCATCTTTGGGGAGGCCGCCATGTTCAGCGCCCAGGTCGATGGCCGGGATCGCTCTCCCATGGGGATGAACGCGCCGGTCGCGTCACAGAACCCTCAGTTCCTCCTCAACCTCATGCACTGGCTCTCCGGCCTTCTCGACGCCGCCCCTTGAACGAGCTCAGCCGCTTCAGTGACGGCACTAGGCGCGGCAGCCGTTCCTGGCACCACCCAAGTTCAACCAGCCGTTTCACGTGAAACAACTGACTGGACCACCAGCGAAGTGGCGCGTCCTGTAACTGGTTGTCAGTAAAGAGTTTACGCTGCCGACCGGCGGCGTCTGACGACCTCGAGCACGAGGTTCTGGAGGTCGCTCGGCGAGACTCCCGGGATCCTTCCCGCCTGCGCAAGAGACTGGGGCCGCACTTGCTCCAGCTTCTGTCGCGCCTCCGTGCTCAGGCTCCTGAGGTCTTTGAAGGGCAGGTCTTCGGGCAACCTGAAGTTCGCCATCTCGGCGAGCTTGGCCGCAGCGCGGCGTTCCCGTTCCAGGTAGCCGGCGTACTTGAGCTCGATCTCGGCTGACATCCAGATGTCCTCGGAGAGCTGGGGCGGGGTTTGATCACCGCACCGCAGCATGTCTCGCAGAGGGACCTTGGGTCGCCGCGCCAGGTCTGCGACTCGTTGCGGTTCTGCGATCTTGCTCTCCCCGAGCGCCCGCAGTACCCCGTTGGCGACTTCCGGTTCCACCTTCGTGCGCTGCGCCAGCGCCACCAGTTCGTCCTCCGCCCTCGTGCGAGCCCCGAGCTCCGTGCGCTCGTCGGATGAGAGCATGCCGAGCTCTGCAGCCAGCGGGCCCAGCCGCTTGAGCGCATTGTCCTGCCGCATAAGCAACCGAAACTCCGCGCGCGACGTAAACAGTCGATACGGCTCATCCACGCCGCGCGTGACGAGGTCGTCCACCAACACCCCGACGTATCCGTCGTCCCGCCCCAGCACGACCGGTCCCCCATCGCGCACCTTACGCGCCGCGTTGATGCCAGCCAGGAGCCCCTGAGCCGCGGCTTCCTCGTATCCCGTCGTTCCGTTCACCTGCCCGGCAAAGAACAGACCGTCGATCGCCTTCACCTCGAGCCACGGAGTGAGCTGTTGCGGCGGGTAGTAGTCGTATTCGATGGCGTAGCCGGGCCGCGTCATCCGAACTCGCTCCAACCCTGGCACCGTCCTCAAGAAACGCAGCTGGGTCTCGACGGGGAGCGAGGTGGAGAGACCGTTGACGTACAACTCCGACGTGTCCAAACCTTCCGGCTCCAGGAACACCTGATGCCGCTCTGCATCGGGGAACTTCACGACCTTGTCTTCGATCGAGGGGCAGTACCGCGGTCCCCGGCCGGCAATTGCACCCCCGTACAGGGCCGAGCGGTGCATCTCCTCCCGGACGATCTCCTTGAGCTCCGCTCCCGCCCACGTGATCCAGCAGGGGCATTGCTCGAGCCTGGGCTCCCGCTCGAAATGAGAGAACCGGTACTCGGGACTCTCCCCTTCCTGACGCTCCAGCTTCGCGTAGTCCACCGATCGACCGTCGATGCGGGGAGGTGTGCCCGTCTTGAACCGCGCTACGGTGAGCCCAACCGCCTCGAGTTGCTCGGCGAGATCCACCGAGGCCGGGTCACCCGCCCTGCCCGCTTCGATCCGCGTATCGGTCCCGACGTGGATCTTCCCTCGCAGGAAGGTCCCGGCCGTGAGCACGACCGTCGACGCGCGGATCTCCTGGCCGCTCGTCGTGACGATGCCACTCGCTCGTTCTCCCTCCAGCACGAGCGCCCCCACCGTACCCTGTAGCAGGTCGATGCCCGGCTGGCCTTCCAGCAGGGCGCGCACGGCCCGACGGTAGAGACCTCGGTCACACTGTGCCCGGGGCGCCCACACCGCGGGACCCTTGGAGCGATTCAGCATGCGGAACTGAATCGTCGCGCGATCGGCCGCCCTGCCGATGACCCCACCGAAGGCGTCCACCTCACGCACGACCGTGCCCTTTGCGATCCCGCCGACGGCCGGGTTGCACGACATCTGGCCGATCGTCTCGAGGTTGGCCGTGACGAGCAACACCCGAGTACCGATGCGCGCCGCTGCGTTGGCCGCTTCAGAACCGGCGTGGCCGCCGCCGATCACGATGACGTCGTAGTGGTCCCTCATGAGATCGCAGGAAGATAGAGGTGCCCGGTGATGCAGGCTAGCGGGAACGGCGGCCGACCGCGCCCGTCGCCTATTCCGATACGGCGACGGAATCCTGACGAATCGCGAGCGTGTCCGGCAAGTGATAGAGAAAGATCGATCGCCCCACACGCATCGTCGGCTCGTGTGCTCTCAGCCAGCCGAAGCCGTCGTAGGGAGCCTCCTCGGTATCATCAACCCACAGTCGCCATACACTGGCTGCTACCCACCCTGTCGCCCGCTCGTACGGCTCCAGAGGCCGCAGCTGAGCGTGGACGTGATGCGGCGGCACCGCCGAACCGAAGTACGCGATCGCGATCTCTCGAATGCCCCGCTGACGCACGACGTTTCCCAGGCGCTGCAGGTCCTGGCCCCAGTCGAGATCGGCGGCGATGAGGATCCGCTCCGGCGCACCCCTCGCGAGCGCATTGAAGTACGGCAAGTAATCTGGATGTGCCGCAGCGGACACACCCACGTTCAGAGCCAGCAGGCCGATCACCACCGCACGGAGCGCGACCTTCCGCACCCGCAACCAGGATGCCGCCCCGAATGCAGCCACGATCGCCAGCAGCGGGTACACAACGAGGATATGCCGGACCCCGATGTTGATGTTGCTCGTCAGGCTCACGAGCATGACCGCCGCGGCGCTCACCAGCGGCACCGCATCCTGCCAGCGCCGCTCGGTCCGCACGTGGCGTGTCAGCAGCACCACGCCGATTCCCACAAGCAGCAGGAACGGGATTGGTGTCTTCACGACGAAGGCGACGGGGAAGTAGTACCACCAGCCGGAGTCCCGCACCTCACCCAACAGGTATGAGGCATGTCCCTCGGCGTTGTGCTCGGCCACCGCGCGTACGCCCCGGACCACCTCACTCAGCGGGTACACGGGAAGCGCTACCAGCCGCTCCACCAAGCCCGGTGCCCCACCCTCCTCGATCTGCGCCACTCCAGGTGCGTCGACCAGCGGCCCCAGCGAGAAGCCGTACGCCGCCCAGCTCACCAGGAATGCCATCACGAACGCCACTCCCAGCGAGCGCCGCCCGGTGGGCCCAACGGACCATGCCCCATGCCACCCACGCCGCTCCACAATCCAACGCAACAGCAGGACCGCAACAACACACGCAGGAAGGAAGACGACGGTCGAGAACTTCGTCACGAGCGCGAGCCCCACCGCCAGCCCCAACAACACACCACGCCGCAGCGTGGGCGCTTCGAGCCACACGACGAAGGCTAGCACCGCGGCGATCAGCATGACCGTGACTGCCATATCGGTCGTCGCGAGGCCGGCATGGGCCAGGACGTTGGGTGACAGCGTATACAGCAGTACCGCAACCAGCGCGGTGAGACGATCGAACCTCCGCCGCGTCCAGAGCCACAGCAACACGGCCCCCAGCAGGAAGAAGGGGAGGATCCCGAGGCGCGCCAGCCCGAGGGTTCGGAAATAGCTCCCCTCGCGATACAGCATGTCGAGGCCTTCGTTCCACATCGACCCGAGGCGCGGTGTGAATCCTCGAATGCCCGCGAGGTATGGCCCGAGCGCCACCGACACGCGTGCCAGCGGTGGATGCTGCGGCTCGTAGGTGTACTGGCCGAGCTGGAGGAGCTCCATGCCGCACGCTAAGTGCGCCGGCTCATCCCACGTCGCGTTGTAGACACTGTACGTGCCGGCGATGCGCAGCACCGCGATCGCCACGAGCAGCACGGCAACGGCATACAACCGCTCCGGTCGGGCGAGCGTGGCAAGCCTGTGGCGGATGCTCACGCGGTCAGGTACCGCCGGTAGATCCGCACCGCATCACCGGCGGCGTGTAGGAAGTCCTGGGGGTGCAGCTTGCTGCCAGCCACGTCCTGCCACGAGTGCAGGGGGTACTCCGCGATCACATCGCGCGTTCGAGAACGCCCTTCGGGACCGGACGCAGCAATGAACCGGGCTATGATCTCCACGTCGAACACCCACTTCGCCACGAACGGCTCGGCGAACAGGCTCCGCACCGTGGGTGAGGTCTTGAACAGCTTCGCCCCACATTGCGTGTCGTACACGGGGATTCCGAGCATCAGAGAGATGGCGGTCGCGAAGACCCGCCCGAGGTAGTGGCGCACCGGATTGCGTCGAATCTCGCGGCCCAGGAGCTGCACCCGCGAGCCGAACACCATCTCGAGCTCGGGCCGTCTCTCGAACAGCTCCCGCATGCAGGCGATCTCGCCCAACGGCGTGGAGAGATCGGCGTCCCAGTATCCGACATACGCCGCCTCGCGCTCGAAGGCGCGTCCCAAGCCCTGGCGCACTGCCTCGGCCTTCCCCGCGTTCTCGGGAAGTGCCCACACACTGCAACGCTCCGCTCGCCCGCTCGCCCATTCTCGAAGAATGCGCCCCGTGGCGTCGGTGCTGCCATCGTCAACGAAGACGAAGCTGATGTCGTCGTGCGTATCCAGGAACTCTGCAAACACATCCAGCTTCAGCCGACCAGCTTCGTTGTAGCAGGGAACGACGATGATCACGTCAGACATGGGGTCACCGCCCCTCGGCGACGGGATGATCGGCTGCGGTCCCCGACGGCTTCGCACGGGGCACGATGCCTTCGCGCTCCACCCGCAGCACCGCGACCAAGCTGCTTCCGGTGCGATACGCCCGACCCCGCCGCCCTTCCAACGCGCCCACAAGCGCTCTACTCTCGCCGCCGAGGCACCCGGCCAGCAATCGATTCACCGGACCGGGCGGCACGCGAAGGTCGGTCGCCATCGCTCCGAAGCTGCGCCGCGACCGGCGGGACAGCCACCGCACGGCCCGCACGACCGGATACAGACGGGCGTTGAAGTACGACAGCAGTCGCACCGACACCGGCAGGCCTTGCCACGTCGCTTCGAGCCGCGCCGCATCGTAGCGGCGGAAGTGACCCAGCGCTTCGTCGTGCCCCGACCAGAGATGCTCGTGTGCCGGGACGGTGATGAGGACGTGCGCGCCCTCGGGGCAGCGGGCGAGCACGGTGGAGAGCAACAGGAAGTCGTCGGGTACGTGCTCCAGCACGTCCATCAGCAGATAGAGTTCGGCCCCCGCGTCGACATTCGGCGGCAGGTCCGCCAGCTTGCCGCACCAGAAGCGCGGGCCGACGAACTTCGCACGGGCGAGCTGAACCGCCGTTTCCGCCGTGTCGATCGCCACCACGCGGTACTCGTCGGCCAATGCCCCTGCGTTGCCACCGGTGCCACACCCCACGTCCACGACCAACCGTTCCTCTCCCGGCGGCAGCAGCCGTGCGAGGAGGGCACGCAGTATCCGCCGGCGACCCAGAAACCACCAATGCCTCTCCTCCATCTCTGCGTGGAGCGCAAGTTGGCTGGCATCCATACTCTCCGCCTCCGCGGTCGTGCCCCGGGGGGTCGGACGCCGACTCAGGTCACGTCGTGCGTACCCACCGCGCCAGTTCCTTCAGGTTGGGGCGCTTGCCGTACATCAGTATGCCCACACGGTAGATCCGTGCTGCAATCCAC
>JBDGYO010000141.1:0-8838 GCA_039584015.1 Gemmatimonadota bacterium
CTCGTTCGCGAACGCGAGGACGAGCTCCCAGGCCGGCACCGATGCCGCGCCGTTCACGATCAGGAGATTGTCCCGCAAGCGGCCCACCATGTCCAGGTTCACCATCGCCGCCAGATTGTTCATGATCACGGCGGGGTTGTTGCAGAAGTAGAACGACCCGAGCAGCCCCTCTTCCTCGGCGCCGTAGGCGTGGAACATGAACGACCGCCGCTCCCGCCCGGCGCCCACACCCTCCAGGTAGAACTCGCTGAGGAAACGCGCCAGTTCGAGCATCAGGGCCGTGCCGGAGGCGTTGTCGTCCGCGCCGTTGTACACGATGATCGAGTCGGCGGACACCCGCTGCCACCCCAGATGATCGTAGTGGGCCCCCACGATCACCCACTCGTGCCCCAGGGAGCCCGCCCCCGGCAGCACACCCACCACGTTCTGCGATTGCAGCGTGTCGTGGAAGGTGAAGTCCTGGAAGTAGTCGCCGGCGCCCGGTTCGAGTCCGTAACTGATGAACTCGTCGCGGATGTACTCGGCAGCCTCCCGCTCGTATGCCGATCCGGCGCCTCGGCCATAGAGGCTGTCGTCGGCGAGGAACTCGATATGCCGCTCCAGCGCGGCGCCATCCAGCGACGGGGTGATCTCCGGCTCCACCGAATCACAGCCGGCGAGCAGGGCAAGGCCCACCAGGAGGGCTGCCCCTTCACGTCCCGATCGCATCGACCTCGATCTCGAAGAGTAGGTCATCGCGACACACGGTACCCTGGGTGATGATCACCGGCAACGGCGGAAGGTCCCGCTCCCGGCAATAGCGCTCGAATTCGGACGTCTCGTGCTCTCGCTTGAAGTACACGATCCCGCGCGAAACGTTCGCCCACCCCAGTCCGTGGGTCCCCAGGATCGCCTCCACCACCTCCATGGTGTGCTCGATCTGGCGATGCAGATCGCCCTCGTACACCGTGTCACCACACGGATCGATGCTGGCCGTGCCCGAGACGTAGACCTGCCGCACGCCGCCGCGCACCACCTCGGCAGCGCGGCTGAACGAGCTGCGGTAGTCGGTGGCGGGGCACTGCAAGGGGGATTCGACCTCTCGTACTTGGACCCCGGCACCCTTCGGTCGGAGCGCGACGGCCTGCGCCACGACCGACCGGCCAGCCGGGTTCGCGGCGCCTATCCCGGTGCTCGCAGGCAGGAAGCGATCGAACACGCCGCGCTCCTCGAAGAACTGCGTGCGGGCGGCATTGAACGGACCGTACCAGTCGAGAATCCGGTCGATGAAGAGCCAGGTTCGCACGACGTGTTCGAAGCCCATGCCGGCCTGGCCGAGCTCCTCCTCGATGCTGTCGAACGTCGCGCGGACCTGCGCCTCGCGCGGCAGGGACGGATCCGCAGCGCCGATGTCGCCGAGCCAGCAGTGGTGTGCGTGCTCGTCCTCCCACACGGCACCCACGGCGCGCCCCGCGCGCTCCAGGTACCGCACCGGCACTCCCGTCACGACGCAGGCCTGCACGCCCGCCCCGGTCCCCCCTTCGTCGATCCAGGTGACCGGCCAGGAAACGGCCCCCGCCGCCTGCGCGAGGACCTGCATGCCTGGTGCGTGATGGGAGAGGGGAGCCACGACCAGCTCGGAGACGATCCGGCCGTCCGGCGGCACGACGGAGGGCAGCCGCTCCAGCAACGGCCCCGGGTCGGGACCGTCGAGACTGCCCGATAGGTAGGATACTTCGACGCCCCCGAGCGCCACAGTCACGCGCTCGAGGCCGTCCTGGATCTCCTTCCTCACCCCTACCGCCACCCCGCGTCCTCGATCATCTCCTTGAATGCCGCCTTCGCACTGTCGGCGATGTCACCGCCTGCCTCCTTGGCGCGGTCGATCGCATCCATCCCCAACTCTTCCATCTCCTCCCGCGCGTGATCGATCGCGTCCCGCACGCGGTCATCCTCGCGCCGCGCGCGGGCGAGATACCCCACCGTCACGCCCACCACGAAGATGAGCAGGTAGCGAACCAGGCGGGCAAAGAACCCAGATCCTCTTTCCACGGCTGAGACTCCTCATGGAATCCGTGCTGAAGATACCATGTCGGCGCCCGCCGCCGCTCAGGGAATCGGCCGTGCCTCCTGCGCTCCGAGACTGGGGACGATGACGCCCGGAACCCCGGCGTCCTGTAGCATCCGGTTGAACGCGGGCACGTCCGTCTGCAACATCGCCTGCACCCGGTCGCGCAGCACACTCCATTCCGCGTTGAGATCCTCGAACCGCTGGTACGCGCCCTCCGTGGGCCGTCCCTCTGGGCCGCCGAAACCGTAGTTGTCCACCCCGGTCACGTGGGCGTAGAGGGCCAGGTATTGGGTGTCCAGCTTGGGCGCGTAGCGCAACGGATCCTGGTTGCTCTCGTTCTTGACCTGTCGCAGTTCCTCCTCCGCGGCCGTCAGTCGGCTCACGAGCGAGTCGGCCGCAGCCGCAATCTCCTCAGGGAAGCCCCCCTCGGTCACCCGTTCCCGCACGGTCGCGAGCTGCTGTTTGACCCCCCGGATGTCGCGCGCCGCGTCGTACAACCGGCTCACGGTATCGCGGATCGCGACCGCGACGCGGAACTGCTCCTCGAAGTCCTGCTGCGTCACGTCCGTCAGGCGGGGATCCTTGTGCACCGTGAGGTCGCGCGTCTGGATTTCGCCACCCACCGTGAGCCGGACCTGGTAGCTCCCCGGCGGCGTCTTCACGCCCCCGGCCCACCCGGCGATCACTACGCCACTCAGGGTATCCGGCCCAGGATACGTGAGGTCCCACGCCAGCCGGTGCATACCGGCCTCGGCCGCAAGGGGCTTCTGTCCCACGGACGCGGCGCCGGCAGAATCGGAGGTGAAGGTCCGCACGAGGCCCCCGTCCCCCGCCCGCACCTCCAGGGTGATCGCGTCGGCCGGCTCCTGCGCCAGGTAGTAGTAGATGAGGGCGTTGCCGGCGAGCGCCTCCGGGGTGGGCTCGGGGCCGCCGTTACCTCCCCGCGCGTTCACGCGGTACGCGTCGCGCGGCGCATAGAGATGAAACGGCGACGCCGCCACCTCGGCCGAGAGCTGCCGCAACGGGGTCACGTCGTCCAGGATCCAGAACGAGCGGCCCTGAGTGGCGAGAATGAGATCGCCGTGGGCCGCGCGCATCCCGGTGACTGGCGTGACCGGCATGTTCAGCTGGAGCGACTGCCAGTTGCGCCCGTCATTGAACGAGACGAACACCCCAAACTCGGTACCCGCGTAGAGCAGCCCCTGCCGCACCGGATCCTCCCGCACGGTGCGCACAGGATAGTCGGCGGGAAGACCGTTCCTCCCATCCGTCAGCAAGCGCCACGAGTCCCCGTAGTCGTCGGTGCGGAACACGTAGGGAGCCCAGTCGTCCGTCCGGTAGCGCTGCACGGCGAGGAACGCCCGGCCCGGCTGGTGCGGCGACAGCTCGATCTCGTCCACCGTGCCGAAGCGCGGCATGCCGCGCGGCGTGACGTCAGTCCACGTGGCCCCGTTGTCGCGGGACACGTGCACGCGTCCGTCGTCGGAGCCGGCCCACAGCTCCCCGACGGTGTGCGGCGATTCGGCCAGCGAGAAGATCGTGTTGAAGACCTCGACGCCGGTGATGTCGTGATCGATCGGGCCGCCGGCGTAGTCCTGGTGCTCCAGCGTGTTGGTGGTGAGGTCGGGGCTGATCGTCTCCCACGTCATGCCGCCGTCGGTGGTGCGGTGCACGTACTGCGAGGCGTGGTACACCACGCTCGGGTCGTGCGGCGACACCAGGATGGGCGACACCCACTGGAAGCGGTACTTCAGGTTGCGGGCCGCCTCGCCCGACTGCTCCTGGGGGTAGAGCAGGATGTAGCGTCGCTGGTCCTGCGCCATGTCGTAGCGGTCGATGATCCCGCCGTAGCATCCGCCGTACACCACCTCCGGATGGTCCGGGTGAACGCCCACCGGTCCGGTCTCACACCCGCCCACGTTCTGCCAGTGTTCCTTGGGATGGAGCGTGTTGGAGGAGCTCCAGGCAAGGACGCTGATCGTCGTGTTGTCCTGCTGGCCCCCGTACAGCCGGTACGGGAACGCGTTGTCCACGATGACGTCGTACAGCTCGGCTGTGGGCTGGTTCATATAGCTGGACCAGGTCTCGCCCCCGTTCAGCGTCACCTGGGCGCCGCCGTCGTTGGCCACCACCATGATCCGGTTGTTGTCGGGGTAGATCCACAGATCGTGCACGTCACCATGCGGGACCTCGATCAGCTCAAACGTCGCCCCGCCGTCCACCGACTTGTAGAGTCGGGTGTTCAGCGCATAGACCGTGTTCTCGTCCTGCGGGTCGGCCTGCACATGGGTGTAGTAGAACGCCCGCTGCCGCAGCTTGTTCTCGCTGTTCACGTGCGTCCACGTATCGCCGCCGTCGTCGGAGCGGTACACCCCGCCATCGGGCTCCGCCTGGATGATGGCCCACACCCGCTCGGGGTTCGCGCGCGAGGCGGTCACGCCGATCTTGCCGACCAGTCCCGGCGGCAGGCCGCCCTCCAGCTTCTTCCATGCGCCACCCCCGTCGGTGGTGCGGTACACGCCGCCCTCCTCCGACCCGCTGATCACCGCCCACGGCTTCCGCTCGCCGCGCCACATCGCGGCGTAGAGCACGCGCGGGTTGTCGAAGCTCATGGCCAGATCGGACGCGCCGGTGCTGTCGCTCAGGGCCAACACATGCTCCCAGGTTGCACCGCCGTCGCGGCTACGGAACACACCGCGTTCGGGATTGCGGCCGAACGGGTGGCCCAGCGCCGCCACGTAGACCAGATCGGGATCCCGGGGATGCACCTCGATGCGGCCGACCTGCCCCGCGTTGCGCAGTCCCAGGTACGTCCAGGTCTTGCCGCCGTCGGTCGAGCGGTACACACCCCGACCGGTCGAGGTGTTGCCTCGGATGTCCGCGCTCCCCTGCCCCACGTAGATCACGTTGTGATCCGACGGAGCGACGGCAACCGCACCGATCGATCCACCGAAGAACCCGTCCGAGACATTGGCCCACGAGTTGCCCGCGTCCGTGGTCTTCCACACCCCGCCGCCGGTGGTGCCCTGGAAGAAGGTGTGTGGCCGGCCAGCCACGCCGGTTGCCGCCGTGGAACGCCCGCCTCGGTACGGTCCCACCATGCGGTACCGCAGCCCGTGGAACATGGTGGAGTCATGGATCACGTTGCGGTCGCGTTCCTGGCTCCAAGCTTGCGGCACGACGAGCGACTGGAGCAGCAGTATCACGGCGGTGACGCCCGACAACACGAGACGATAGACTGGCATGATGGCTCTCTTGTAGGGATGACGATCAGAAATACGCCGCGCGCACGCGGGCGGCAAGGCGACTGCGTGGCTAGTCGCGGACGAGCACGAACACGAAGGGGCGGTGTGGACCGCGCGTGAAATCCATGGTTCCCCGCCCCTCGATCCTCGCGCGGCTCGTGATCGGCCCCTGGGCCACGATCGTGAGCTCCTCGCCGAAGATCAACGCGGGACCGCCGAACCACGCGTCCCCATCGTCCCCGTTTGACTGCCGCACGAGGGCTCCCATCAGCGCGGCCCCCGGGAGCTCCAAGGTGTCGCCGCACACCACAGCACCCTCCTGCACGGTGCCGGACAGCTCGAAGTCGATCAGATCGCCGGGCGCCGCCGGCGTCTGGACAATCTCGAGGGTGAACTCGAGGGAGCAGAACGAAGCCGACGCGGGAATGGTCTCGGCGGTGAGCAACCATGTCCCCGTGAGGTCTGGCGCCTCACCGGGGCCGAGGGAATCCGCGCACGCTGTCACTGCAACTACCGCCACTACCGCGACGGCTCGGCGCATGGGCCGCTCCTGTCGGAGTGCTGGGCGCTGTTGCTACGTAACACGCACGGCCACCGGGCCGTGCCGCTGAAGACCGTTACAGTGCCAGAATGGCGACCGAGATGAGGCCGCCGAAGATTGTCAGCGCGACGGGCACGAGCCAGCCCACCACACACACACCAACCGCGCGCAGCGTGCTCGTATAGTCGAGAGCCTGTCGGACGGCCACGACCATGGCCACCAGCATCCAGATGTTGGCGAGGGGAACGACCACCCACTCCCCGACGCCCGGGACGAGCCCCGCGACCCGCAGCAATCCGGGTGAGCTCGCGAAGCCGATCGTGCGCAGCATCTGCCCGAAGTCGGCACTGGTCTGCGGCTCCGGGAAGACTCGGGTACCGATGAAGTAGGTGAGAAAGGCCCAGATGAACCAGCCGACGAGCGCGAGGGCCGCGGCGATCAGGAGCCCGAGGATGGTGACTCCCTCTCCTATGCCGGCGGCCACGCTCGAGAGCAGGACGACAGCCATCGCCTGGTTCATGGCGGTGGGATCGGCCTCGACCTCCTCGTAGGTGTGGACGTCGAGTTTTGCCGCGCCAACCATGCGATCGATGAACCTGGCCATCGCGCACCTCCTGGCCTCCGGGTCAGCGATGAATTCGCCAATACTGTGGCGGGGGGACCGATTGCGCCAGGGGAACGGGGCGGATCTGCACTGGCCGACCGCGGTTCAACGAACGCCCTGCAGAGTGTGTCCAGTCATAGAAGTGCCGAATCAACGGCCCCGAGCTTTGGTCATACCCGACCGAAAAAGTCGCACTCGACTTTGTTGTTTGAACTGAGCTCACCCACTCACGCTTGATTACTTGAACGCACGACATCCCCTCCGGCCTCGCGCCGGCCGATGGATACTCGCACTGGTGACGCTCAGCGTATGCGGCTGGGCTGCCGCCGCACCCGCGTACGCCCAACGGCCGCGGGATGCCGTTCTGATCTTCCCGACGATCCCCGAGGACCGCACCGCCGACTCCACCTACGTCGTGGAGCTGGCCGCCGAGATGCGGGACGGACTCAAGCGCTGGAGGCGTCATGCGGTGCGCATGATCTTCTTCTGCCTCGCGCTTGCTGCGCGCGGACCTCTACGTCACGGGAGAGTTCCGGCGGGCGTCCCCCGCACCCGAGGTTACCCTGCGCATCCTGGAGACGGCGCGCCGCGGCGGCGTGCCGCACTTCACGACATCGGTCACCGTGCGGGGCGATACGGCGCTCGCAGCGGCGGACTTCGCCAAGGTGGTGCGCGACGTGTTGAAGGACACGCTGGTGACGGTCATGCGCGCCTCGCGACAGGCGAGCGAATGCTGGGAGCGCGTGCGGGACCGCAAGTACGATGACGCGCGCGAGCGCGCCGAGCGGGCGTTCCGGGATTTCCCCAACCATCCGTCGGCGGCCCGGTGCCTGTCCTACGTCTACCTGGCGAAGCAGGACTCCGACAGCCTGCTGTGGTCCCTGCAGCGGGCCGTCGCGGGCGACCCCACCATGGCCGACGCCTGGGAAGAGCTCGGTCTGGAGTATGCCCGTCGGGGCGACACGCTGCGCGCGGTGCAGGCCCGCATCGAGGAGGTGCGCGCCGATCCGGATAACGCCCCACGGCGCATGAAGGTGGCCCGCCTGCTCGACCGGATGGGCGAGGAGTCGGCGGCCGTCGCGATGGTTGGGGAAGGAGCGGCGCGCGCGGGCGGTGACCTGGAATTCCGTCACCTCATGGCGCGCATGTGCTACGACTATCGCATGTGGCGCTGCGCCCTGGAGTCGCTTGCGGAACTCTACCCCCTCGACTCGACGCTGGTGGGCGACACGACGTTCTACTTCCGCATCATCGCCGTGGCCCAGACGCTGGCCGATACGGCCGCGGTGGACCGGTGGACCGCCGAGGGGGTGAACCACGTCCAGCTCGTGGCCGATGACGCATGGGTGCGCGCAGAACAGGCACGCCGCGAGGCGGAGCGTACCGAGGGGCTGCTGCACTCGCTCCGCATGGCCCGAGCGTCCCTGTTGGCCGACGTCGGGGAGCGGGATTCCGCCATCGCCATCTATCGCGGCATCGCGAGCGCGGACCCGGAAGACGCCAGGGCACCCATCGCCGCGGCCCAGGTGCTCACCCGAGACCGGTTCCTCGTCCTGGACTCCGCGGTGCCGCTCGACTCCTCGGCATTGCGTACCGCCGACTCGCTGCTGGCCAGCGCCGTGCAGCGGTCGGACGACGAGCAGGTGCACCGCAGTGTGGCCCTACTCTACTTCGAGGTGGGCGCTCGGCTCGTGCAGAACCGGGTCGCGCCCACCATCGCGCTCAACTGGTTGGCGAAGTCCCTCGAGCACGAGCCCGACAGCACCATGCGGCACCGCACGGCGGCCATGAGCGGCGTGGCGTACTTCTACCTGGTCGAGGACATGGACGCGCGGGTGCGCGAGGTCCAGACGTGCGAGCTGGTGGAGTACGAGGCCGACCTCGTCGCCGAAGGCCTCATCCGCATGCCCGATGTCCGGCAGGAATTTCCCACCATGGGCGAGGGCATTGCGAACGCGCTCGGCGCGTACGACGCGCTGATCCCGGCCTACCGCCGCTCGCTGCAGTGTGACGTGGTGACACCGGTGCCGTAGGATCGTTGTCAGGCTAGACACGACGACGCCGGGGGTCCACTGCGGATCCTCGGCGTCTTTGGTGTTTGCCGTCCGCCGCATTCCTTGCGCGGACGCTCCAGCCCGGCGAACGTTATGCGGCACCGCTCCACGCGACCGATCCTACGAGGACCATGACCGACCTGCACTTTGGCCCAACGGGGAAGTTCGAGGCGCTGACCGACGACGCGGTGGTGCGGTTCGACCGCAGCGCGCTCAAGAAGATCGAGGCCTCCGACAGCCTGAAGGAGTGGATCGACGTGGATCCCTTCCTGCGGGAGGCGAACGCCGTGCTCAAGGCCGAGAACGACGTGGAGGCCAGGAAGGCCGCCAAGCGGCTGCGCGGG
>JBDGYO010000543.1:0-2582 GCA_039584015.1 Gemmatimonadota bacterium
GACACGCATGGAACTGCTCGAGAGAATCGTCACGACCGCGTCCGAGTACATCTGGGACCGCGGGATCCCGTTCCGGGGGGAGGAGATCCCCTGGGTGGTGGTCGCGCTCCTGGGTACCGGGATCTTCCTCACGGTACGGCTGGGGTTCCTGCAGCTACGCAAGCTGGGACACGGCTTCAGGGTCACCTCGGGCTACTACGACGACCCGGCCGAGCCGGGGGACGTCTCCCACTTCCAGGCCCTGACCACCGCCCTCTCGGCCACGGTCGGGATCGGCAACATCGCCGGTGTGGCACTGGCCATTCACTGGGGCGGCCCTGGCGCGCTGTTCTGGATGTGGATGACCGCCTTCGTGGGCATGGCCACCAAGTTCTCCGAGGTCACACTCGCGCAGCACTACCGCACGGTCGAGAAGGTGGACGCCGACCCGCACAAGTGGGAGGGGTCGGTCTCCGGCGGGCCCATGTACTACATCGAGCGCGGGATGGGACCGGCGTGGAAGCCGCTGGCGGTGTTCTTTGCGGTGATGTTGGGGACGACGGCATTCCTCACCGGCAACGCCATCCAGGCCAACACGGTCGCCGACACGATGAACACGATCATGGGGATCCCCGTGTGGATCACGGGCCTGTTCACGGCGACCATCGTGGCGATGGTGATCATCGGGGGCATCACCCGGATCGGGCGGGTGACCAGCATTCTCGCACCGGCCATGGCGGCGATCTACGTGGCCGGAGCACTCGTCATCATCCTGCTCCATGTGGGCGAGATCGTTCCCACGTTCGCCCTCATCTTCCGCGAGGCCTTCAATCCGACCGCCGGCGTGGCCGGCACCGGGGTGGGCGTCTTCCTGCTCACCATGATGTGGGGCGTGAAGCGGGGGCTCTTCTCCAACGAGGCGGGCCAGGGCTCGGCACCGATCGCCCACGCGGCTGCCAAGACCGACGAGCCGGTCTCCGAGGGCGTCGTCGCGCTGGTGGAGCCGTTCATCGACACGATCGTGATCTGCACCATGACGGGCCTGGTCATCATCATGACCGGTGTCTGGGCGACATCTCGTACCTGATGCAGCAGGAGAACGGCAACTACACCAGCGTGCAGGAAGCGGGGACGATCACTCTGGAAGACGGTCGCCATACCGAGGCGACGGACCCGCAGGTGGCCTGGCACGAGGTCCCGGTCGACGCGCTGTACGTGGATTCCGACCAGACGCAGCCGTTCACGGGGACCGTCCTTGCCGACAGCGCGGTCGCCATCGCCCTGGACGGGACGACCTACACGTCGCTGTACGCTGACGCCGTGGAGAGCGGTGCGCCGCTCACCATGCTCGCGTTCGAGCGGGGGCTCCCCGGCACCTTCGGGAAGTTCATCGTGGTGCTGAGCGTGCTGTTGTTCGCCGTCTCAACCGCCATCGCGTGGAGCTACTACGGCGACCGCTGCGCCAACTACCTGTTCGGCCACTCGGCGGTGCTTCCCTACAAATTCGCCTTCGTCACCATGCACTTCGTGGGTTCCGTCCTGTCGCTCTCGGTGGCATGGACCCTGGGCGATGTCTTCCTGGGAATCGTGATCCTGCCGAACCTCCTGGCGTTGTTGCTGCTCGCACCCAAGGTAGTGGAGCTCACCAGGAGCTACTTCCAGCGCAGGCCGTGGGTCGAGAACCGCGAGGCGCGGCTGCGGTATCTCGAACAGAAGAGATCGGGGAGGGGCTAGACAGGGAAGCGGGAAGCGTACGACCGGCCGCGCTCGAGCCGGAACGCAAACCGCCGCGCGGTGGCTACAGAGAGTAGTTCGGCGCCTCCCGCGTGATCACCACATCGTGCGGGTGTGACTCCCTGAGGCCCGCCGCCGTGACCTGGGTGAACTCGGTGTCGCAGCGTAGCACATCCAGCGTGGCGCAGCCGCAGTATCCCATCCCGCTGCGGATGCCGCCGACCACCTGGAATAGCACGTCGCCCACGGGTCCGCGGTAGGGAACCCGCCCCTCGATCCCCTCGGGCACCAGCTTCTGGGCCGAGACCTCGCCCTCCTGGAAGTAGCGGTCGGCCGAGCCCTCCTGCATGGCCGTGAGGGATCCCATGCCGCGCACCGTCTTGAAGCGCCGCCCCTCGAGCAGGAAGCTCTCGCCCGGACTCTCCTCGGTGCCTGCCAGCATGGACCCCAGCATCACGCTGGAGGCTCCCGCCGCCAGGGCCTTCACCGCGTCGCCCGAGTACTTGATGCCGCCATCGGCGATGATGGGCACGTCTCCGGCGCCCTGCACGGCGTCTACGATCGCGGTGATCTGCGGGACCCCCACGCCGGTCACGACACGCGTCGTGCAGATCGAGCCGGGCCCGATGCCGACCTTCACCGCGTCGATCCCCCGCTCGATCAGCGCCTTGGTGCCCTCAAGCGTGGCCACGTTGCCGCCCACCAACTGGGCGTCGGGGTACGCCTCCCTCAGCGTTGCGACCGTCTGGAGCACGCCCTCCGAGTGTCCGTGTGCCGAGTCCACCACGATGGCATCCACCCCGGCCGCGACGAGCGCCTTGGCCCGGGCGGGGGTGTCGCTGCTCACGCCCACAGCGGCTGCCACGCGC
>JBDGYO010000142.1:0-6564 GCA_039584015.1 Gemmatimonadota bacterium
CGAGGTCCTTGAGGCACCCCGACCCGCCGTTGCGCTTCACGACCTTCTTGACCGGGCACCCGAAGTTGATGTCGATGAAGTCGGGACCGTAGTGCTCCTCGACGAGCCGCGCTGCCTCAGCCATCGTGCCCGCGTCGGCGCCGTAGAGCTGGATCCCGATGGGACGCTCCTCGGGCGTGAAGTACGCGCCGTCGTGCACGCTCTCGATGCCCCGGCGCAGCCCCTCGGACGACAGGAATTCCGACACCACCACGTCGGCGCCGAACGAGCGGCACAGGCGTCGAAACGGAGGCTCCGACACCCCGGCCATCGGGGCCAGGAAGAGCGGAACGTTTGCGCGCACAGGATACGGAAACGCCATCGTAGAGCGAACTTAACGAGCCCCGGAGCCACCGGCAACCGAACGGTTTGACAGGCTCGACGGCGTGCCGTTACGTTTCTCGGTCATCCCACATTCGACCACGACTATCATGCATCTAAAAGAATTCTTTTCGCCTGACGCCATCTCCTTGAAGCTGGAGGGGTCGGAGAAGGACGAGATCCTGAAGGAACTCATCACGCTGCTCAAGCTGGACGAGAAGTCCGAGGCGATGTTGTACAAGATGCTCAAGCGGCGCGAGAACCTCGGATCGACTGGCATCGGGCGCGGAATCGCGATCCCGCACTGCCGCTCCCTGGTGGTGAACCGCTTGCGGGTGGCCTTCGGCCGCAAGGCTGACGGGGTGGACTTCAAGGCGATTGACGACAAGCCAGTCTTCGACTTCTTCCTCATCGTGGCGCCGCCGCTGGAAGTCTCGAATCAGTATCTTCCTGTGCTGGGGAAGATCGCCCAGTTCGCCAAGGAGCCCGACGTGCCCAACCGACTGGGCGACCTCGATACGGCGGACGCGTTCCTGCAGCTGCTGGACGAGAAGGGCGTCTAGAAGGAAGCGAACCCGGGAGCGGCTACTCCCACTCGATGGTTGCGGGCGGCTTCGAGCTCACGTCATAGACGACGCGATTCACGCCGCTCACCTCGTTGATGATGCGGCTCGCGATCTGGCCGATCACGTCCGGCGCAAAGGGATACCAGTCCGCCGTCATGCCATCGGTGCTGGTCACCGCGCGCAGGGCGACCACGTTCTCGTAGGTGCGGGCGTCGCCCATCACGCCCACGGCGTGCACCGGAAGCAGCACCGCAAACGCCTGCCAGATGTCGTCGTAGCAGCCGGCCCGACGGATCTCCTCTAGATAGATCGAATCCGCCTCCTGCAGCACCCGGACGCGCTCCTCGGTGACGGGGCCGAGGATGCGCACCGCAAGCCCTGGGCCCGGGAACGGATGGCGCCCGACGATCTCCTCCGGCAGGCCGAGCTCGCGCCCCACGTGCCGCACCTCGTCTTTGAAGAGCTCGCGCAGCGGCTCGATGAGCTCGAATGGGAGGTCGGGCCGGAGCCCGCCGACGTTGTGGTGGGTCTTGATCGTGGCGGAGGGACCGCCGCGGGGGGACACCGACTCGATGACATCGGGATAGAGCGTGCCCTGGACCAAGTACCCGACGTCGTCGCCCACGTCCTGCGCTGCTTCCTCGAAGACGTCGATGAACGCGTGGCCAATGATGCGTCGCTTCTCCTCCGGATCCTCCACGTCGCGCAACCGGTCCAGAAACAGCTCGGCGGCGTCCACCGACCGCAGGTCGATGCCCAGCGCCGCTCCGAACACGCGCTCGACGTATTCCGCCTCGTGCATGCGCAGCAGGCCGTGATCCACGAAGATGCACGTGAGCCGGTCACCGAGCGCCCGGTGCACCAACTCGGCGGCGACCGCGGAATCCACCCCCCCCGAGAGCCCGCAGATGGCCCGCGTGGAATCGCCCACGCGCTCTCGGATCAGCGCGACCTGTTCCGCGATGAAGTGTCCGGCGGTCCAGTCGGGCGTGCACTGGCAGATCTGGAACAGGAAGTTGTTGAGGATCTCGCCGCCGCGGGGCGTGTGGTGCACCTCAGGATGGAACTGCACCCCGTACAGCCGGCGCTCCGGGTGGGCGAAGGCCGCGATCGGACTGTTCGCGCTGGAGGCGCTGACCTCGAAGCCGTCGGCCAGGCCGGTCATGCGGTCGCCGTGGCTCATCCACACGTGCGAGCGCTCGCCCGGATCGAAGCCTGCGAACAGCGTCCCCGGATCGCGGATCTCGATCTCCGCCCGCCCATACTCCCGCTCCCCCGCCGGCTCGACGGTGCCGCCAGCCGCGAGGTTGAGCAGGTTCATCCCATAGCACACTCCGAGGATCGGCATCTCGAGCTTGGCGAACCCGTCGGGGAGTTGGGGCGCCCCTTCCTCGTACACGGACCGCGGTCCGCCCGACAGGATCACCCCCTTGGGGTGACGCCCACGGACCTCGTCTACCGATTCGGGCGGCGGGTGGATCTCACAGTAGACGTGCGACTCGCGGACCCGCCGCGCGATGAGCTGTGTGTACTGCGAACCGTAGTCCAAGATCAAGATGCCGTTGGAGAGATCCGTCATGGTTGCTCTATCGCACCGAGTTCTGTGTCCTCGAGCAGTCGCTCACCTCGGATCAGGTCCTCGAACGTCTCCCGTCGTCGCACGACCGCCCACCGCTCGCCGTCGAGCAGCACCTCTGCCGCCCGCGGGCGTGAATTATAGCTCGAGCTCATCGTGAACCCGTAGGCCCCCGCGCCCGACACCGCGAGCAGCGCTCCGGGCACCGCCTCCGGGAGCTCCCGGTCGAGCGCCAGGAAATCGCCCGACTCGCAGATCGGCCCGACAACGTCCACTCGACCTGGCCCCGACGCGTCCGAGGCCGCACCCACCTGTTCGGCGCCCTCGACCACCCGGACATCGTGCTCCGCGCCGTACAGGCTCGGCCGCAACAAGTCGTTCATGGCCGCGTCGGTGATCACGAACTCCCTCTCACCGGTCGGCTTGCGGTAGAGACAACGAGTGAGCAGCAGGCCGGCATTCCCCACCAGGCAGCGCCCAGGCTCCACGATCAGGGGGAGCCCCGTCGTCTCGTGCAGCGGCCGCACGGCCGCCGCGAACGCCTCCGCCGCCAGGGGACGCTCCGAACGGTACTGGATGCCGAGTCCGCCACCCACGTCGACCGAGCGCAGGCTCGTGACACCCTCGGCCAGCAGCTGGCACACCATTCGCCCGATCCGTTCCGCCCCCTCGCGAAACGGTTCCGCCTCCGAGATCTGGGATCCGAGGTGCATCCCGAGCGAGAGGAACTCCAGGCCCGGTTGCTCCAGAGACCAATGCACCATCGGGAGCACGTCCTCGACCGGCGTGCCAAACTTCTTTTCCGCGTCGCCGGTCTGCGTATAGGGGTGGGTCGGCGTGGGCACGTCCGGATTGACCCGGATGCCGAACGGTGCCACCACACCCTCCGCCCGCGCGATCTCATTGAGGAGGCGCAGCTCAGCGAACGACTCCACGTTCACCAGCGACACGCGCTCGGCAAGCGCCTGGCTCAACTCGTTGGCGGTCTTGCCCACGCCGCTGAACACGATGTCGGTGGGATCGAAACCCGCGCGGCGGGCCCGGGCCAGCTCCCCGGCCGAAACGATGTCGGCGCCGGCGCCGAGGCGGCGCAGCAGCCCAAGCATGGCGAGGTTGGAGTTGGCCTTGACCGAGTAGTAGATGCGGTGAGGGGTCGGCGCCAGCGCGCTCACGAGCTCCTGGTACCGGGCGCGCACGGCGCCGGCGTCGTACACGTAGACTGGCGTCCCGACGGCCCCGGCAATCTCGGCGAGGGCCGCCGTCTTCTCGCTCAGTAGGCTCGTGACCACACCGCCTCGAGGCTGGCTTTCTTGCCGCACCACACGCATGTGGACGGAGCGGGATCGGAGCGGAACTCCTCGTCGGGCAGGACCCGGATCGTGGCCTTGGTGGCCTGCTGCACCCCGTCTTCGCAGGCCGGCGAGCCGCAGTACCCACCGTACGCGAATCCTCCCACCCCCTCCATCAGCTCGATGAGTTGCTCTTTGGTGACATTCCTGACGGTGTTCTCGTCGCGCCGCTGGCGCGCCGAGCTCAGCAGGCCGTCCTGGATCTCGGCCAGCGCGGTCTGGACGGTCTCCACGATGCCGGCCACCGCAGCCGGTGCCTTCCCCCCGGTGCGCCGCACCACCATAGCCTGCTGCTGCTTGACGTCGCGCGGCCCCACCTCGAGGCGCACCGGCACGCCCTTCCCTTCCCACTCGTAGTACTTGGCCCCCGGCTTCATTCCGTCGCGCTCGTCGACGTGCACCCGCACGCCCGCCGCGCGGAGTGCCTGCGCAAGCTGTTGCGCGCTCTCAAGCACGATGGTCTTCTCGGCGTCGGACCTCCAGATCGGAACCACGGCGACCTGGATCGGCGCGAGGCGAGGCGGACAGACCAAACCGACATCGTCGCTGTGGCTCATGATGAGGCCGCCGACGAGTCGGGTCGAGACGCCCCACGATGAGCTCCACACGTAGTCCAACTTGCCGTCGGCCGTCTGG
Organism: Gemmatimonadota bacterium; assembly: GCA_039584015.1. Taxonomy (GTDB): domain Bacteria; phylum Gemmatimonadota; class Gemmatimonadetes; order Gemmatimonadales; family GWC2-71-9; genus WVYX01. The sequence continues at coordinate 4,488 of JBDGYO010000142.1, forward strand.
TACTGCGTGTCGAAGGCCTTGGCGAAGTTCTGCCCCAAGAAGTGTGATGTGCCGGCCTGCAGCGCCTTGTTGTCCTGCATCAGGGCTTCGCATGCATACGTCCGGACGGCGCCGGCAAACTTCTCCGCGTCGGTCTTCGGCCCCGTCAGCGGTGGCATGGCCATCCACTCTTCCATGAACCGCCGGTACACGTCCAGAATGAGGAGGGTCTCCTCTTCCGCCTCCTCTGAAGTCGCATGGGCCGTGTGGCCCTCCTGCCACAGGAACTCCGTCGTCCGCAGGAACAGCCGCGTGCGCATCTCCCATCGCACAATGTTGGCCCACTGGTTGAGCAGCACTGGGAGATCACGGTAGCTCTGGATCCACTTGGAGAGCATCGCGTAGATGATCGTCTCCGAGGTGGGCCGCACGACCAGCGGCTCCTCCAGCTCCTTGCCGCCGCCGTGGGTCACCACCGCCGTCTGCGGCGCGAATCCCTCGACGTGCTCTGCCTCCTTGGCCAGGAACCCCTGGGGGATGAACAGCGGGAAGTAGGCGTTCTGGTGTCCCGTCTCCTTGAACCTGGCGTCCAGCGCACCCTGCATCAGCTCCCACATGGCGTAGCCGTGGGGGCGGATCACCATGCAACCGCGCACCGGGGAGTAATCCGCCAGCTCCGCGCGCATGATCACATCGTTGTACCAGGCGCTGAAGTCCGTCGATCGTGGAGTGATTCGCAGCTGGTCGTTCATCCGCTGGTCGCCCTTCGTCGCCTCTCGCCGATTGGTCGCCGACTCACCCGCTGACTCCAGCACGGACCCGCTCGGCCACACGCTCAAACAGCACGCGCTCCTCCTCGCCGGTGTCGAGGTTGCGTACCACCGCCTCACCGCTGGCGCGCTCGTCGGGACCGATCAGCACCGCCGTCCGGGCCCGGCGCGCCGCCGCGAGCTTCAACTGTTTCGCCATCGACTGGAGCTTCAGCGCGAACTCTACGCTCGCTCCCGCGTCGCGCACGGCGTGCGCCAGGCGCAACACGTGGCTGACGTCTTCCCCGGTCACGGCCACCAGGAACGCATCGAGCCGGGGCGGCTCCGGTACCACCGCGGCGTGCGCCTTCACCAGCTCGCCGAGCACCACATCGCCCATGCCGAATCCGGTCGCCGGGAGATCCACACCGCCCAGTGCCTGCAGCAGACCGTCATAGCGGCCGCCGCCACAGATGGCGCGCAGCGATCGCCCGACGTCGAACAGCTCGAACACGATGCCCGTGTAATATGCCAGGCCCCGTACCACCGACACGTCGACGTCGACGTAGTCCCCGAGGCCCATCGCCTCCAACGCCTCCACGCACTCAGTGAGCCGCTCGGCCGCACGTCCGTCCACTCCGATGGCCTCGAGCGCGGCGCGCGCCGCTTCGAGGCTCTTGATCGCCCCGACGTCCATCACCCGCGCCGCCGCTTTGTCATCGAGCTTCGCCGCCTTGGCCAGGCTCTTCACCAACCCGTCGCGTGGCTCGCGTTCCGCCTTATCGATGTGTGCATACGCCAGGGCGATCTGCTGCTCCGACAGTCCCTGCCCTTCCAGTAGCGCGTGGGCCAGGCTCCGGTCCGACACCCGTGCGCGCACCGTATCCGCCGTGAACCCCAAGCCCCGGAGCACGTCCACCGCCGCGGCGATCAACTCCGCATCGGCCAAGGGGCCGGGCTCCCCCAGAATGTCCATGTTCAGCTGGAAGTGCTCTCGCAGGCGTCCCCGCTGCTGCCGCTCGTAGCGAAACAGCTGGGGCATCGAGAACCAGCGAATCGGCTTCTTGAGCGCCCGGGCTCGGCTCGCGACCATGCGCGCCAGCGTCGGCGTCATTTCCGGACGCAGGCTGACCTCGCGCCCCCCCTTGTCCTCAAAGGAGTAGAGCTGCTCGACGATCTCTTCCCCACTCTTCTTGGTGTACAGCTCCAACGGCTCGAGCGGCGGCCCGTCGTATTCCTCGAAGCCATACCGCGCCGCCACGCTGCGCCACACCTCGATGATGTGATTGCGGAGAGCAGTGTCGTCGGGGTAGAAGTCGCGAAAACCAGGCAGCGACTGGGTTTGCATC
>JBDGYO010000544.1:0-2279 GCA_039584015.1 Gemmatimonadota bacterium
GCTTCAGGAGTGTCAGGGTGTTTCCGTCGTACCTCCAGGCAGGGCCGAGTTTCTTCATTGAGAAGAGCAAGAGGCGAATGATTGCTGAGGATATCAAGGCAGCGCTTGCGTTGCCGAGTAGATAAGCGTGTACATGTCCACCGGATAACAGGCGCATGAAGCTGACGAGAACGAGGTTTGAATAGGAAGGTCGTTGGTTTGTGAGCCAGGCAACATCACTGTTGTAGGAGATCCGAGCGGTGTTGCGGTCAAGGAAGACGGCCGGTGGTCGTGGATTGCGGACCACGGGCACGGCCAGCCTTCGGGGAGCTAGCTCAGTCCTGATCTGGACCCGTCAGCAGTGATACGGTGATATGTGTCGCTCGCTAGCGTTGACGGTGTGTTGTGTGGTCGTCGTGGGCGGCGTTGGCCACGCGCAGGAGGACGCCGACAGATTCGTCGCTCTCCGCGGCATGGTGACCGACACCGCCTTGCGCCCGGTGCCCGGCGTGCTCGTGTACTTGTCGTGGGCGCGCATCCTTGGCCAGAGCGACGACAACGGAGAGTTCACGCTCGCCGAGGTCGAGCCCGGTGTGGATACGCTGCAGATCCGGGCACGAGGATTCATGCCCCGCGCCTTCCAGCTGCTCGTGGCGGATTCCGTGCAGGGCACGATCGACATGGGGAACTTCAAGCTCGACCCCGGTCCGCTGCCCACGCTGGCGCTCACCGCCACCGTGCGCGACACGCTGCAGGACCAGCCGGTCATCGGTGCCCAAGTGTTGGTGAACGACAGTGTGGTCGGTGAGACCGACACGGCAGGCGTGTTCTCGGCAACCGAGATCCCCATCGACTGGGGGATCAATGTGGTCGTGGTCCGAAGCGTGGGATACTCGGTGCTGTACCGTACGATCTGGGTGGAGGAGTTGAACACCCAGCGGGCGTTCCATGGTGCGATGCAGCAGCAGGCAGTCGACTTGCCCGCCGTCGTCGTGGAGGGCGACCGCATCATCTTTTCCTACGGGCGCCTGCGGGAGTTCTGGCAACGCCGGGAGAGAGGATGGGGGCGGTTCTTCACCCGGGCCGACATCGAGCGGCGCCATCCGATCCATGTCAGCGACATGCTGTTCACGATCCCCGGCATCTCGGTCTTTCGCGTCCGCGGGACCACCCAGATCCTATCCACCCGGTTCGGGCAGCGATGCGGGCCCAGCATCTGGATCGACGGCATGCGGCTGTTTGACTCCGACCTCGATGCGCTTGTGCACCCCCAGGATGTCGAAGCGATCGAGGTGTACACCGCGTCCGCCGTAACACCGGTGGAGTTCGGCGGCGGATTCAACCCCTGCGGCGCGATCGTGATCTGGACCCGATAGACAAGGAGCACGGAACCGCTGACAGCCGTGGCGATGGTGGTGGCCGAAGGCCCTGTCTGGACCCTCTGATTCCTGAGCAATACCTTGAACCAGTCCCAACCCAGGTCATTCCATGACCGAGATCACCTCCCGGCTCAAGACCGCCCTCGCTGACCGCTACAAGCTCCGGCGTCATTTGGGCGAAGGTGGTATGGCGACGGTGTACCTCGCCGAGGACCTCAAGCATCACCGCAAGGTCGCTGTGAAGGTTCTGCGCTCGGAGCTGGCCGCCCTGATCGGTCCCGAGAGATCGAAGTCACGGCCAACCTGCAGCATCCGCATATCCTGCCGCTGTTCGATTCCGGCGACGCGGACGGGTTTCTCTTTTACGTGATGCCGTACGTGGAAGGGGAGACCCTGAGGGACAAGCTGAATCGCGAGAAGCAACTCGACATCGACGAGGCGATCAAGATTACCGAGGCCGTGGCCAGCGCGCTCGACTACGCGCACCGCCACGAGGTGATCCACCGGGACATCAAGCCCGAGAACGTCCTGCTGCACGACGGTCAAGCGTTGGTGGCTGACTTCGGGATCGCGCTGGCGGTGAGCCAGGCGGGGGGGACGCGACTCACGGAGACGGGGCTCTCCATTGGCACACCGCAGTACATGAGTCCCGAACAGGCGATGGGGGATCGGGAGTTGGATGCCCGGAGCGACGTGTACTCGCTGGGCGCAATGTTGTACGAGATGCTCGCGGGGGATCCACCATACACCGGGAGCACCGCCCAGGCGATCGTCGCGAAGGTGATCACGGAGAAGGCGCCCCCGGTGACGGCCGCGCGGGACACCGTGCCGAGTCACGTGTCGGCGTCGATCCAGAAGGCGCTGGAGAAGCTGCCGGCCGATCGGTTCCACTCGGCGGCGGAGTTTGCCGAGGCGCTGACG
>JBDGYO010000143.1:0-6526 GCA_039584015.1 Gemmatimonadota bacterium
CGCAAGCGCCTTGCGCACCTCGTACGAGTCGAAGTCGATGTCGATGTAGTTGCCGCCGTACTCCGAGCGGCCGATCGCAGAGTCGATCTGCTCCATCATGCCGGAGATGACCAAACCGTCGAACCGCTGATCGTCGGACTGGAACCTGATCTCCTTGCCCACGATTACCACGCCGTTCCACTGGAAGCACCCGCGCCCCATCGCGGTCGCGCCCTTGTTTCCCTGGATGAGGAGGTCGCCGGTCACGATGAGCAGTCCATAGCCCCAGGTCTCAGGGGCACAGTCGATGGTGGCGTCGCCCTGTACGAACTGTACGGGGTAGCTCGAGTCCCACGGCCGTATCCCGTAGACGTCGGGGACGATGCCGCCCGTGATGGTTCCCAGCCAGTCGATGTTGGTGTCCTCCGCGGTGCCCTTGTCGGAGTTGGTCTTCACCGTAATGCCCTCGACAGTGAAGTAATCCAGCGACTCGAGCTTGCTGGCCCCTTTGGGCACGCGGATGGCTGGGATGTCGGGCAGGCGGCACTCGGACTTGTAGTTGTGATCGCGCCCCCGGAACTCGCCGCAGCTGTCGCCGTCGGGCTCCGCCGGGCAGGGGCCGTTCGGGTCCCGGTCCATCCCGCTGGCGGACGTGTACGCGGCCAACGTCTCGATGGCGCCGTACTGCCACTGGGCGAACTGCGCCACGGTGCGCTCGGCCTGCGGCTCGGCGCCGCGGGTGGGCCGGATCAGGTGCCCCGTCGACCGGATCACGTACATCCACGGCGCCAGCGTGTCGGCCGGCCGGTGCGTCACGTGCGCAACGACGTCGGCGTAGCCGCCAACCACGTTGAACCGCACGGAGTCGCCGTTCAGCGGACGGATCGCGTTATCGCAGCCGTCGAACGTCAGCTGACCCATGTACTTGTTGAGGCCCGCCTGAGCCACCGCGGCCGCGTCCACCATGTCGCCGCTCGAGTCGGAGATCCGGTAGTCGTTGCGGACGCGCACGAACGCGGCCGACAGCATGATCGTCACCAGCGCCACCACGAACAGCGTGACCGGCAGGGCGAAGCCCTGGTTGGAGCGCAGGCGCGGCACGGTCAGCCCCCGGCCATGAAGGGTCCACTCACCGGGGCCGGGCCGTCACCGTCACCCTTGTTGAGGAACGGGACGCGTGAGAACAGCTCGAACGTCTGCGGGCCTGCGCTCCCTTGGGGCGTCACCTCGCTGGCGCCCACGAAGCGAAGCTCGAGTCCGCGCACGGCGGCCAGCCCGCCGGCGGGCGGGCAGTCCACTGGGTCGAGGTCGGGCCCGACGAGGCAGCGGAAGCCGGCCGACGAGTCGAACGGCGCGACCAGCTCGACGGGTGAGGCGAACCCCACCTGCTGCCACAGCGCGATCTGGCCCGGCAGCTCCACGGAGGCGGCGAACGTGTAGGTCACCGACTGGTAGAGGTAGAAGATCTGTCCGGGCGGCGGCATGGTCCCCCCTAATCCGGACGACACGCTCTCCCCGTACACGGAGAATCCCCCGCTTCCGAACCCGGAGATCTCGACCAGCTTCCCGCCTGGGAGAACGAACACGCTGTCGCTGGCGCTGTTGCACGCGGAGACGGCGGTCGAGTTGCTCACGCCGACGCCGTCCACCGCGAAGTAGGTCCCGTTGTCATCGCGCCACGCCATCCCGCTGGGGGAAGCGTTCACGTAGTTGAGGGAGTCCGGCGGCAGCAGCGTGGCGGCGATCGTCCCGCTCCCCGTCGACCCGCACGTCATGCCGAAGGCGTACGGGATGCGCGCGGTCACCGCCGTGGCAGTGGCCAGCGCGAGGCCGCCGTCGGTGATCATGCGGAGCTCGGGTGCCACGAGGTTCGTCGCGCCGCGGGCCACCTGGCGGGCGGACATCATCGCGTCCTGCCGGCTCACGAAGCGGGAGTCGCTCATGAGCATGCGCACGAGTGCCACCCCCAGCACCGTCATGACTATGGTGCCGACCAGGAGCTCGACGAGAGTGAAGCCGCGGCGGTTCAATTGACCTTCAGCGGTGAGGGTTGGCGTGGCTTGGTGCGGTCCACCACGACGGTGTCGGGTAGACCCACGAGTGTTCCGGTCGGCGAGATGACGACCGTGAGACGTTTCTCGTTGGACGACACGTTATCGACGAACACGCAACGGGAATAGGTCAGCGCTCCGGCACTGTCGGCTTCACACCCGCCCACCGAATCGGCGTCCACCCGGTCCCAGGGCAGTCCCTGGGCCCACGCGGCGGCCCCGGAGAGAGCCGCGCTGCGGTACCCCGATACGGCCGACCGCCGGGTGTGGTTGGCCACCTGGAACATGAGCCCGCCCAGCGCGATCAGCACGGTGGAGAGGATGGCCAAGGCCATGATGATCTCCACGAGGGAGGCACCAGACTCACCGCGTGCGCCCGTCACTTCGTCTTCTCGCCCGCGGCGGCCGGCGGCAGCATGCGCACCCGCCCCGCCCGGTTCAGCCTCACCTGGCGTTGGTAGTCCCCGATGCCGACCGTGACCGTAACCGTCTTGGTCGTAATGCCGTTGGGGAAGATCTCCACCTCCGGATCCCCGCTGGGGTTGACCTCGACCACCATCTCCTCGAGATCGTAATCGCTGTCGTCCCCGAGGAAACGCTCGCGGTAGATCGTGGTTCCGCCCCGCTCCCTGATGACGTACATCCGCAGCGACGTGTTGAAGATCATCGCCACCGGCTGCCGCTGCCGGGCTGCCAGCGTCTGCGCGTACTGCACGTCCGCAATGATGATCCCGGCTGCTCCACGCACCTTCTCGTGCTGCAGCGCCGGCAGCATGCCCCACACCCCCATGGCCGAGATGATCCCCAGTACGGCGAGGACCATCATGATCTCGACGAGGGTGAATCCGGCTCGGTGTGCCAGCGTGCTGCGTGCGGTCATGCGGTCATTCCACCACTGCGGGGCCGAGTCGCCCCTCGGATACGGTCTGCGAAGATAACCCGTTGGGAACGTGTCGGTTAGAGGTAGCCTCCACGACGGGCATTCTCCCACAGTTGTAAAGCTGTATCGGGAGCTGCAATCCGTCGGTGACCCCGCCCACATCGGGGACCCCGGGGCCTTACTACCATTAATGCCGCGCCGTGCAGCGGCCGTGAGGTACGAGGGACGCCGGATGTGGCCTTGCCAGGCCCGCGCCCTCCCTGGCAAGCGTAATCTTTTGTTGTATAAAGACTTAGGGGGCTGGCGAACCCCCCGGCAGGACCCCCCCGGCCACTTGCGCGGAGCCTAGAAGCGGCTAACGTAGCGAGTTATGGTCACTTCCATTCGAGGAGCCATGGCGCACCCCGGCAACACCAGCCTCCGCTGTCAGCTGGGCTGGACCCTCGTCGAGATGATCCTGGTGCTGATGATCTTCGGCACCCTGTTCGCGATCGCGCAGCCCTCGCTCACAAACTGGATTGACCAGGCCAAGGTCGCCCGGGCCATCGGCGAAATCGAAGCCATTCAGGCCGACCTTTCGGGATGGGAGTTCCTCGAGGGCCAGCTGCCAGCGACGCTCGCGGAGATCGATCGGGACGGCACGCTGGACCCGTGGGGCAACCCGTACCGGTACCTCCGCTTCGAGGGGGCCGACAAGGGGGACATGCGCAAGGACCGCTTCCTGGTGCCCATCAATTCGACCTACGATCTCTACAGCATGGGCAAGGACGGCGTGACCGATGTGCCACTCACATCCAAGCCCAGCAAGGACGATATCGTCCGGGCCAATGACGGCGCGTTCATCGGGTTGGCCGCCACGTTCTGATGTCCCGCCTCTCGCTCAAGCCCAGCGCCGCCTTTCTGCGCACGCGCGTCGCGCGGCGGGTGCTGTTGCTGTTTCTCCTCTGCGCACTGCTGCCTCTCACGGCCGTGGCGGTGTACTCGTATCTCCGGGTGTCGCAGCAGCTACACGAGCAGGCGCGAGAGCGTGTGGTGCAGGCGGCGAGGAACTCGGCCCAGGCGCTCATCGAGCGGCTCGGGTTCATCGACCGCGATCTCGCCGCGTTCGTCGACGGGCGGGATCCGTATGGGGAGGCGTCGGCGGCGGGCCGCGCCGTGCGGGTGGCGCGGCCGGCACGGGGCGTGATCCGGCAGACGACGGGGCGTTCCGAGGTCCTCTTCGGGGCCCCGTTCGAGCCCCCCAACATCGAGCCGACACAGTGGGAGCACCTCCAGAGGGGCAACCCCTTGCTGGTGACAGTCGTGCAGTCCGGAGGGCCCGCCCTCTACATGGGCCGGACCGTGCAGCCAAGCCGGCCCTCGAGCGATGTCGTGTGGGTAGAGGTCAGCCCGGCATACGTCGCCGTGGCCGGAGAGGATGCGGCCGGGCTGCCGTACGACATGAACCTCTGTCTGCTGGGCCGGGACTATGCGCCGATCTACTGCTCGCGTCCGGTCACGCCGGCCACGATTCAGACGTGGCGCGTCGGAGGGAATGGGGACGTGCCGGATCGGTTCGACTGGCGCGACGACCAGGGCCGGTACGTGGCGGGCGCCAAGGAGATCCCGCTCGCAGCGCAGTCCTACGGCGTCTCGTCCCCGGGGTGGACCCTCGTGCTCAGCGAGGAGCGGGCAACGGTGCTCGAGCCCATGACGGAGTTCCGGGATCGCTTCCCGTGGATCATCCTGCTGACGATCCTGGTGGTCGCCGCGCTCGCCAACTTCCAGATCCGCTACAGCATGGACCCCCTAGAGAAGCTGCAGGAGGGCACCAGGCGCATCGCGGAGCAGGACTTCGGCAGTCGGGTGGAGGTCGTGAGCCGGGATGAGTTCCAGGACCTCGCCGAGTCGTTCAACGCGATGGCCCATCGGCTCGGGCGACAGTTCAACGCGCTGACCACGATCAACGAGATCGACCGACAGGTGCTCTCGGCCCTGGATACGGAGGAGATCATCGAGACGGTGATCTCCCGGACGAAAGGGGTGATCGAGTGCGACGCCGTCGCCCTGTGCCTGGCGCAGGGGAGCGGTGTGCGGGCGCACTGGGTGCTGTATGCTGCCGACAGCAACGGGACAGGAGGCGCAGACCGCGGCCTACAGCTGGCGCCCGATGAGATCGAGCAGCTGAAGCAGCAACCCGAGTTCCTCTACTTCAGCCCAGAGAAGCTGCCCGGCTACCTGCGTGACGGCCCGTTGGCCGAGCAGGGAGTGGGGTATTTCCTCGCGCTCCCGATCTTCCTCAAGCAGAAGCTGGCGGGCGTCATCGCGCTCGGGCACCGGGAGCGACCCGAGTTGAGCGAAGAGGACCTGGTTCAGGCGCGACAGCTCGCCGATCAGGTGGCGGTGGCCCTCTCCAACGCCCGCCTCATCGAAGAGCTGGACCAGTTCAACTGGGGCGCGCTGGCGGCTCTCGCCCAGACCGTCGACGCGAAGTCACCGTGGACGGCGGGACACTCGCAACGCGTGACGCGGCTGTCGCTCCGCGTGGGTCGCAGCATGGGCCTCCCGGCAGAGCAGATCGACGTGCTGCACCGGGGCGGACTGCTGCACGACATCGGGAAGATCGGCGTGCCGGCCACGATCTTGGACAAGCCCGGCTCGCTCACCGATGAAGAGATGCAGACGATGCGCGACCACGTGACGGTGGGCGCGCGCATTCTCACGCCCATCGCGGCGTATGCAGACATGATCCCCATCGTGCTGCGGCACCACGAGCGCATGGACGGCTCGGGGTATCCCGACGGCCTGGCGGGAGAGGAGATCCCGTTCTTGGCACGGTTGCTTGCGGTACCGGACGTGTTCGACGCCTTGACCTCGGACCGGCCATACCGAAAGGCCCTCGCGCGTGACAAGGCGATCGAGTTCGTCACGGAAGGCACGGGGCACCACTTCGATACGCACATCGTCGAGACGTTCCTGGCCGTCATGCGGGAACCGGAGCCGCAGGTGCCCGAGGAGTTGGCACCGGTCTTCCCGCAGGTGACCGCTTAGGTATGCAGGACCATGACCTCTCCCGATGACCACCGGGCCCGTTTGGGAGAAAAGGCCGCGGAGCTGCTGGCGGAAATGCGACAACAGCCGGGTTCGCCTCCTGCTCGCAGCAGTGGCCCGAGGCCCGGCGACACCGCACAAGGGGGTAACAGGGTGAGAGTTCTCAGTGCAGTCCTCGGTGTCGTCCTCCTGGTGGCGGCGATCATCGTGGGCATGCGGTTCATGCCCAAGAACAAGACGGTGCCCGCCGAGTTGCTCGGGACGTGGGAGACTGAGTATGTGTCCCACGCGGAGCACCCGATGGAGTTCGCGACCGACACCCTCCGATTCCACACGGAAGAGGGATGGATGGCATACGCGATCATCCAGGTGCGGAGCCGCGAGGAGGAGGGCAGGGTGTGGTACCGGTTCGACTACGAGGCGGAGGGAGAGGAGTTCGAGTTGACCTTCTACTACTTTGCTCCCCCCGAGGAACGCCTCCAGTTCGAGAACCAGCCCCACCTGGAATGGCGTAAGGCAGAAGCGGAGGGCCCGTGACGGCGGCGGGAGTATTGCTGTCCCTGACGGCAATGACGGGAGTCGCCAC